>JBCCYR010000161.1:0-6362 GCA_039189355.1 Pseudomonadota bacterium | reverse complement strand
GCCCATTCCGTTGCCCGAAAATGTTGAACAGGCCGATAAGGGCAAGCGCCCAAACTGCGTATTGAACGTCTATGCCGATATCGGCAATGTATTTCGGAAAATGTGCCGTGATGAAGGCAACCTGAAACCCGCAAACAAAGAAGCCTGAAATCAGCAGGATGTAGGACTTGTGACCGAGCGCCTCGCGCAGTGCATCGGCAATTGTCTGGTCCATATTGTCTATGGCGACGGTTGCGCTTTTTGCGTTACCGCGTAGCGGAATGGCAAGGAACGGAATAAGCATCATCATGGCGGCAAGGATGAGGAGGGCGCTGGACCAGCCAAACTCCGTAATCAGTGCCGCAGACAAGGGGGAAAAGAAAAACATGCCTGCAGAACCTGCGGCTGTCCCAAGACCAAATACAAAGCTGCGTTGTTCCGGTGCCACGTTTCTTGCGAAAACCGAGAGAATGATGCCAAAAGAACCGGCTGCCACGCCAAGCCCGACAAGTAGGCCGCCACCAATATGCAGCCATATGGGAGCGTCTGCCGTTCCCATCAGATAGAGGCCAAGCGCGTAGATAATACCACCCGCAGCGAGAGACTTGTATGCGCCAAAACGATCTGCCAATGCACCGAAAATCGGCTGCCCAATCCCCCATGCAAGGTTCTGGATCGCTATTGCGAGACCAAAGGTTGTGCTGTTCCAGCCGGTTGTGTCGAGAATGGGTTGCTGAAAGAACCCCATCGCTGAGCGTGGCCCGAAAGCAAGCAACGCGATCGCGCAGCCACAGATGATAATCAGTTTTGCCTTGGGGGAAAACGGTTGGCTGTCGGTCATGTCCTGTCTCCATAGCTCAGGTATCGGAGCGTGTCAGCGAAGTTGGGAAATGGCAAGGGAAATACTGCCGCCAATATGCGATTTTGTTGTGCAGATTTGGGGTTGGCAAAAATCCTTATTTGTGAATTCTTGGCATGCGGTTCCATGCATCCAGGGCAGCGATCTTGTAGGCTTCAGCAAGGGTGGGATAGTTGAATGTGTTCTCGACGAAATACTCAAGCGTGCCTTTCAGGTTAAGAACTGCCTGACCGATGTGGACAAGTTCAGTCGCGCCCTCGCCAACGATATGACAACCCAGCAGGCGGCGTGTCTTGAGTGAAAAAATCATCTTCAGCATTCCGGTATCCAGACCCATGATGTGCCCACGGGAAGTTTCACGGAATCGGGCAACGCCACATTCATGCGGGATGCCACGTTCTATGACTTCCTCTTCTGTCATGCCGACGGTGGAGATTTCAGGAACCGAATAAATGCCATAAGGGAAATATTCCGGCGGATCATAGGCTTTTTCACCAAAAGCATGGCATATGGCAATGCGTCCCTGTTCCATGGAAGTGGAGGCAAGGCTGGGAAAGCCGATCACATCGCCTGCCGCATAAATATGTTCTGCTTCAGTCTGGAATGTCTTGGGATCAACCCCCAATCGGCCCCGGTGGTCACACTCGAGCTCACAGGCACCAAGATTGAGGTCTGTCGTTGAACCCATGCGCCCAGCAGCGAACAGTACAACATCCGACCGGACGGTCCTGCCGCTTTCAAGCGTTACGCAGCATCCACCGCTGTCATCACGCGTGACACTTTCCGCTTTTTCTCCAAAGCGAAGCGCCATGCCCCGATCCCGCAGCTGATAGATGAAATCCTGGACAAGTTCCTGATCAATAAAATCGAGCATGGAATTGCGAGGTTCAACCAGATTCACATGTACGTCGAGAGAACTGAAGATCGAAGCATATTCTATCCCGATGACACCGGCGCCTATGACGGTAAGCGAGCGCGGCAGTTCCGGCAATTCCAGTATTTCGTCGCTGTCAAAGATATGCGTTCCATCGAACGGAATGTAATCGGGCCGGAATGGTTGCGTGCCGACTGCCAGGAGGAACTTGTCCGCAGTCAGTCTGGTTGCTTCGCCTTCCTGTCCCGTTACTTCAATGGTTGTCTCGTCCACAAACCGTGCTGAACCGTTCAGGGTATTCACATGGTTGCGGGCAAACTGGTGCTCCAGCACTTCAACTTCATGGTTCAGGGTGATGTGCAGGCGTGTCCGCAGATCATCCGCACTCAGGTTTTTCTTGACCCGGTAGGCGCGTCCATAAAACCCGCGCTCACGCCAGCCTGAGAGGTTGAGGGCGGTTTCCCTTAGCGTCTTGGATGGTATTGTGCCCGTGTGAACGGACACACCGCCAACCCTTCGCCCGCGTTCGACCACGAGTACGTTTTTACCAAACTTAGCTGCCTGTATGGCTCCCCTGCGGCCTGCCGGGCCACTGCCAATGACGATCAGATCATAGTGGTTCAACACACTGTCCCCCATATTCCAGCAAACCTTAGGTCGCATGCCTGAATTTCATGAACAACCTTAAATGTGCCGGAGCGGCAATATTAATCTAAAATCATGAGCTTTAGTCAATCGGGGTATGGTTGAAGCTCGGCATGTTCAAAATTGCCTCCTTGCCACCGTTGGCTTCGATGACCAGTTTTTGATCGGCGAAAGCCTGCGCGTTGACACCTTCGGGATCCAGAATTTCAAGCAGTAACGCATGCATATGCGAAAGCTGGCCAGAATGTTCCGGACTGGACGACAGATCAGCAAGCTCGTTCGGATCCTGGGCAAGATGGAACAGTTGAGACGGGTTGCCACCTGTATAATACACGTATTTCCAGTCTCCCTGACGGATCATGTAAAACCCGGTCGGACTACCACCATCATGATATTCACTAAGAATGAAACGATCAGTGTCAGGTGATTTGGCAATGTCGGCCAGGCTGGCGGATTCCCAAGGCTTCAATGGCCTTGAAGTTTCCATGCCGGCAACATCGTAAGCCGTAGCAGCAACGTCCGTCAGGTTTACGGGCGTATCATTCGTGCCGGTTGGTATGTCCGGTCCGGCAAGGATCATGGGAATGCCGGCTGAATCTTCATACATGACCGATTTTGCCCAGAAGCCGTGATTGCCAAGCATTTCTCCATGGTCGGAAATATAAAGGATAGTTGTATTTTCCATCTGCCCCGATTGCTCGAGTGCCTTGAGAACAACGCCAATGTTGTGGTCAAGAAACGAGCAAAGACCATAATAGCCCCGGACGCCGAGATCACGGCTTTCCGCATCGAAATGATCTTCGTAATCCCAGAACTCCCGCATCTTGCTGAGAACCGGATGGTTTTCAATCGCCGTGTCAAGTATCGGTTCCGGAATCTCGGAATCCTTGTACAGATCAAAAAATTCCTGAGGCGCGGTCAGTGGATAGTGCGGGCTGATGAAGGAGACGAAGAGCGTCCACGGATCATTCTTGTCAGCATTTTGTATCCATTCCGATGCCAGATTGGTGATGTTCCTGTCGTAATTCGTGTAAGATGTTTCGCCGGGTCCAACGTCTCTCGCGAGTTCTGCGGCTTCTTCAAATCCAGGCATAGGATCGCGGATGAGGCCCTGTGGCCACCCTTTTCCGTCATTGGCGAGATACATCGGGAGGATTTCTTCGCAAAAGCCGTTGTCGTTTTCCGCTGAACGGAAATGTAATTTGCCGACTGAAACGACCTTTCTGCCAGCATCACGGAGCATATGCATCCAGCTGCGAAGTTGCCCGTGATAGGGTTCTGCTGATGACCAGCAGCGGGTCTCATGGACATGTTTGCCGGTTGCCAGACATGCTCGTGCAGGAACGCAGATCGGCGATGGCGAGTAGGCCCGGGTGAAAGTGGTTCCACGCGCTGCCAAGCCATCCAGAACAGGCGTTTTTATGATCGGGTGACCGCGGCAGGAAAGTGCAGTCGAAGAATGTTCGTCAGAGCAGAGGATCAGGAAATTTTGCGGACTCATTCCTGCAAATCTGACAGAACATCCATGATATGTCCAAAGGAATGTGTCCAGCCACTGCCAACACCCTTGCGTGCGTCGTCCTTGGCAATTCCTGAATGGATGAGATGGACCCAGGTGCCGGAGCCTTTGGGTGAAAAACTCACCTCGACCCTCGACGCGGGTGTTTCTTCCCGCGTGCCATCGGCATGCGCAACGACATGCGTCCACGAGAAGACCAGTTTTTCATCCTGAACAATTTCAAGATACTCGCCTTCCATGCCGACCGTATGAGCGTCTTCATCAGTAAGAAGAAAACGCCACGCTCCGCCCTCACGCAGTTCGACTTGTGCCGACGCCAGTGAGTCGGGTTTCATCCCGAACCATTTCTTGATCTTGTCCGGCTCGGTCCAGGCCTTGAACATGGTCTGCGGTGTAACCGGAAAGTAGCCTTCTACCACAATCGGATCTTCGCCGGGAATGGACTGCAGGAAGTTCACTTGTCTTTTTCCTCTTCAATGAGAAAGGCTGCCAGGTTGTCGAATTGCTGTAACCAGAACTTCTGATAATTCCCGATCCATTCATTGGCTTCCCTGAGGGGGGTCGCATTGAGGCTGCAGTAACGTGTCCGGCCGCGTTTCTCGACTTTCAGCAAACCTGCATCACTCAGAATACGAACATGTTTCGATACTGCGGTCTGCGACATGTCGAAAGGTTCGGCGACTTCTGAAAGTTTTGCATCGCCCTGCATCAGGCGTTCCAGTATGGCACGTCTGGTTTTGTCGCTAAGGGCATTGAATGTGGCATCTATATCCGGCATGAATTTTACTGAACTTAATGGGTGACTTATTTTCTTTGCGCAATTACTAAACCAAAAGGTTTATTAAATCAAACAAAAAGGAAATTACATGGCGAAATATTTTTATGCTTATCATGGTGGCAAAAAACCCGAGACACCGGAAGCCGGAATGGAATTCATGAACAGGTGGCGGTCCTGGATGGACAGCCTTGGTCCGGCAATGGTTGACCGCGGTTATCCTGCGGGCATGTCCAAAACATTGAGTTCTGAGGGTATTGCAGACCATGGAGGGTCAAATCCGTTGTCAGGAATTTCAATCGTGGAGGCCGATACCATCGAAGCGGCAATTGAAATGGCAAAAGGGTGCCCGCATCTGGATCATGGCACAATCGAGATTGCAGAAGCCATGGACATGGAAATGTAATGATTTCAGATATATGGAAGATGCGGGTGTTAAATCCCGCATCTTCTTAGACTTTATTGTACTCACTTCATTTTACAATTGATTACCGACTGTTTCCTTGATTAGGCAGTATTCAATTGCTATATCTGTATCGTCCTAATGAGGATATTTTTTTGGATTACCCTTATACTCAGTTTGAGTATAAATATTGCGAGGGAGATTGTAAAATGACAAATGTTGATCAGGTTCAAACCTCAGATCATGCTGCTGCCATGAAAACCGCGGCTGTGCGCTATGGTGTCGTGGACATGCCTCCCCTTGAATATACAGAAGAAGTCGCCAGGGAAACGGCGCCTCTTTACGAAAAGGTCAAACATCATATCCCGGCGATCGAGTGGCCGATCCATGCGCCATATGTGCATGCCATTAACAAGCTCAAGAAAGAGCGCAGTGCTGTCATTCTGGCGCATAATTACCAGACGCCGGAAATCTTTCACTGCGTGGCGGATTTCGCAGGCGATTCCCTGCAACTGGCGATGGAAGCAGAAAAGGTCGATGCCGAAATCATCATTCAGTGCGGCGTACACTTCATGGCGGAGACTTCAAAGCTCCTCAGCCCTGAAAAGACGGTTCTGATTCCCGACATGAAGGCTGGCTGTTCGCTTGCCGAGTCGATTACAGGCGAGGATGTACGCCTGCTGCGTGAAGCCAATCCCGGCGTGCCGATTGTCACTTATGTGAACACCTCTGCTGACGTGAAAGCCGAAAGCGATATCTGCTGTACATCTTCCAATGCCGTTCGAATTGTCGAGAGCTTTGAGTCCGATACAGTCCTTCTCATCCCGGATGAATATCTTGCCCAGAATGTTGCCAAGCAGACGTCCAAGAAGATACTGACCTGGAAGGGACATTGTGAGGTCCATGAACGCTTCACAGCCGAAGAACTACTCGCCTACAAAGAAGCTGACCCTGCAATCCAGATTGTGGCCCACCCGGAGTGCCCGCTGGAAGTGACTGGCGTTGCAGATTACACAGGTTCTACATCCGGCATGATTGACTATGCCAAGAGCCAGAAATCCGGTGCAAAGGTTCTGCTGGTTACCGAGTGTTCCATGGCATCCAACATCGAGCAGGAAGCGAAAGGTGTTGAATTCATCAAGCCGTGTAATCTTTGTCCGCATATGAAGCGCATAACCTTGCCGAAAATTCTGGAAAGCCTGGTATATATGCGTGAAGAAGTGCTTGTTGATCCTGTCATGGCGGAAAAAGCGCGTCATGCTGTTGAGCGCATGGTGAACTTGAAGACGAATTGATTGCTGCCTCAAT
>JBCCYR010000160.1:0-6379 GCA_039189355.1 Pseudomonadota bacterium | reverse complement strand
CTTCATAGCGCTTCTGACAATGCGCAAGTGCCGACACCCACATATGGGCAAATTCAGCAGATGCCACAAATTCCGGGCTGGATGGACCGTAAGGATCAATGGCGACTTCATCGACCGGCTTGTCCACCTTGTAAGGTGAAGCACCACCCTGAATGCCGCCAAAATGCCAGTCCGGCTTGTAATAAATGCCCCACATTTCGTCAGTGATCAAAGAACCGTCTACCGTTGAATAAAGCGGTGCATCAGTGTCCACATGGACGACAGGAGGCAAATTTCCATCATTGTCCTTGCCGAGGTTCGGATCAATGGTCAGCACACCTTCCTCAAGCTGCCAGAAACGCCACATGTCCACATTGTCATGCACATGTCCATCCAGTCCCTTGACGCTAATCTGCTTTGGCATGTCGAGCATGTCCCAGAAATCCCGTGCCCACGGACCCGCACCTACAATAACCTGCTCGCAGGAAATGTTCCCCTTGTCCGTTTCAACCGCACTCACTGCGCCCGAACCATTTTCAGAGACAAAGCCCTTGACGGTAACGCCCGTGATAATCCGGACACCGAGTGCTTCAACCTTGTCTGCCAGAGCATACATGGTTTTTGTCTGGTTGGAGAACCCTCCGCGCTTTTCGTGAAGGACGGAAGTAATACCCTGCGCCTGCCAGTCATCGAAAATACCGCGCATGTAATGGGTGCATCGCTGCTCGCCTTCGATGAACTCGCTTTCATATCCGATAGCCTGTTGTTGCTCATAGATTGAGCGGACATCTTCACGCATCGACTCGGAAGAAATCTGCAGGTAACCGACGGGGTGATAGGACAGGCCTTCCGGGTCGCTCTCCCAGACATCAACCGAATGGGCCATCAGCTTGCGCATTGCAGGCTGAAAATAATTGTTCCTGACAACACCACAGGCAACACCAGATGCGCCTGCTGCAATTCCTGACTTTTCGAGGATTACAATATCTTCACCGGAACCCTTGCCGGACTCTTGCAGCCGCTCCGCCAGACGCCATGCGCTGGACATGCCGTGAATTCCGGCACCAATGATTACGTATTTTGAATGTTCAGGGAATGCCATTGTCTCGTTCCTCCAAAGGTTGACAAATTTTGCGCTGGTTACTCCTGTTAAAAAACAAATTTGTGGACACTAATGACTATAAATGAGACATTCCCGACTGGTTAAGTTCTGTCCAAAGATCAGAAGTTTATGCGCAATTACAGCTTTGTCCTTGTTCCAAGGTTTTCACTGGTGGCCTTTTCCTGCGCGATTGACGCCTTGCGCGGAGCCAATCAAGTCCTCGGCGAACCATATTACAGCTGGAACGCCGTCAGCGCGGATGGTGCACCCACAATATCAACCAGCGCGATAGAAGTCCCAACGAAGAAACTTTCAGAAACCGTACAACCGGACATGATTGTCATTTGCGGGGGTGACAGTTCCCATACCTACCGCAACGCCAACCTGACCAACTGGCTGCACGACCAGGCAAAGCGCGGAAAACAGATCGGTTCAATTTCTGACGGTGCCTTCGTGGCCGCAGAGGCAGGCCTGTTTGACAAGGTACCCTCGACAATCCACTGGAAGTGCTACGATGCCTATCGTGAAAGATACCCCGACCTGGAAATCAAGCCTTCCATGATCGAGATTTCAGCGAACCGTTTTTCCTGTGCTGGCGGGACGGCAAGCCTTGACCTTATGTTGCATTTCATCCGGGAGGATCATGGTCCGGAGATCACAAGCCAGATTGCTGACAATTATTTTCATGACACCATTCGCGACAGTTCGCGCGAACAGCATGTCACAAATGCTTTCCGGCTAGCCAGCCGCAATCCGATATTGGCGGAAGCGCTTTTGCTGATGGAAAGCCATCTTGAGGGACGCCTCACAATTTCAGACATTGCGGGCCTTTTAGAAATTTCCCGCCGCCAGCTGGACCGCATTTTCAAACGGCACATGAAACAGTCGCCACAAGAGTTTTACCGGTATTTGCGGCTTACCCGTGCATCCGGCCTTTTGCTGCAAACCAACATGAGTATCACCGAGATCGCGATTGGCTGCGGTTTTCAGTCTGCATCACACATGGGCAAATATTTTCATAAACGTTTCGGCCTTACGCCGGGCGGCTACCGCAAGCAGAATGCTGTCTATTAGACCTTGGTATAGTCAATCTCGCTTGACTGTTTGCTCACAAACCGCGAAAGCGGAGTATGGCAACACATAATCCAAACATGGCCTTGCGCGGCTCGCTATCAATTTTTTTTAGCGCCAGCTTATGGGGCCTGTTCT
This sequence comes from Pseudomonadota bacterium, assembly GCA_039189355.1. Classification (GTDB taxonomy): domain Bacteria; phylum Pseudomonadota; class Alphaproteobacteria; order Rhizobiales; family Rhizobiaceae; genus JAALLB01. The sequence continues at coordinate 4,089 of JBCCYR010000160.1, read as the reverse complement.
GGATTCCACTGCATTATTTTGATGAAAGGGGCCTTGTAGCCCTATGGGCTGTTGCTGCAGTCAATTTTGCAGGTTGCGTAATCGGCATACCATTTGCCCTGATGTCAAAAGAGAAAATCCTGCCCAATCTGAAGTGGCTTGTCATCGTCGGCATGGGAATGGGAATTTCCAACGTCCTGTATTTTGCTGGAATCCTTCTTTCCGATGTAGTGCGGATTGTGTTCCTTTTTTATCTCCTGCCTTTATGGGCAACCCTCTTCTCATGGTTGATATTCGGAGAAGCGATAGGCCGGGCACGCATGTTTGCCCTTGCAATTGCATTTGTGGGCATCTGGCTTCTGCTCGGCGCCGGTGGCTGGCCCATCCCGCAAGACATCGGTGACATATTCGGACTTCTTTCTGGCGCAGGCTGGGCTTTCGGCCTGGCAATGATCCGTGGGCGCAATGATCTTGAACCTTTCTCGCTTACTGCTTCCGGCCTTTTATTTGCCTTCATGGGGGCATGCCTGCTTGGTGGCATTCTCACAACCATTGCACCGGATATCCAGCCACCCCTGCCGAATACAACCTCGATTTCAATGATATTGATTCCGGTTTTTCTGTTTGGTGTTCTGATTTTGTGGCCTACGTTGCTCGGTCAAATCTGGGGTGCCCGATATGTGGCCGCAACGACTGCCGCGTTGCTGACCATGTCAGAGATCATGACGGCAACCGTATCCACAACACTGGTTGGCGCGTCGGACATGGCACTGATTTCCTGGATCGGTGCCGGGCTGATATTGACGGCAATATTTATAGATCTTCTTGGCGGGCAACATGCTTGAAGTACTAAGCCTCACCTTGCCACTGTTCGGCCTCATCCTGCTCGGCTTCATTGGGGCGAAGATTACCAAACAACCGATTGAAGCACTGGGCTGGCTGAACACGTTCATTATCTATTTCGCGCTACCCGCCCTGTTTTTCAAACTGCTTGCAAAAACACCCGTCGAGCAGTTGGCAAGCTGGCAATTCATTTTCGCCAATATTGGCATTACGTTTGCAATTTTCACACTTACCTTTGTGCTTGGCATCCTTAACTCGCGTGGCAATATACCCGAGGCCACGATCCAGGGGCTTGCCGGCGCCTATGGCAATATCGGTTATATGGGACCGGCAATCGCAATTCTTGCGCTCGGCGAAAAGGCAGCCATTCCGGTTGCAATCATATTCTGCTTTGAAAACATCATGCATTTTGCAATTGCTCCGGCGATGATGGCCATCTCGGGGCAAAAAGAGCAATCACCACTCGAATTGATTCTGGAAGTTTTGAAGAAAATTTTCCTGCATCCCTTTATCATAGCAACCATTATCGGCGTACTGGCTGCAGCTCTGAGCTTCCAGCCGCCTGAAGCAGTCGAACGATTGATTGATTATCTCGCTCAGGCCGCGGCCCCTTGTGCCCTTTTTGCAATGGGCGTGACCCTGGCCCTCAGGCCTCTCAAACGGATACCTTTTTCACTTTCATATATTGTACCCATAAAGCTCATTTTACATCCGGTGTTGATGTTCATAGGCTTGAGCTGGGCAGGAGATTTTGATCGTATATGGATGCTGACCGCAATCTTGCTCGCGTCCCTGCCGGTTGCAACAAATGTCTATGTGATCGCCCAGCAATATGATGTCTGGGTTGAGCGCGCTTCCGCTTCTGTAATGATTACAACAATGTGCTCGATTTTGACGGTTTCAACACTGCTTTATCTGGTCGCCACAAACCAGTTGCCGCTGTAGTTTGATTTTTGGACAGCAGTTTTTCTTATGAAGAACACGTATTTCGAAGGTTCTCCTTGATTTCCTCAAGTGTGTCCGTATCTGTCAAAAACCTTTTTGTGAATATGCCGAAAGGGCCGTACTTGATCTTGATTTTAGGCACCCCCAAGCGACTACGCCTGAACAGTACCTGGGCACCTTGTGTGTGATGATCCAAGACTTGTTTTACAATTTTCTCATCCATGGTTCCCCATCCCTTACGCTGGAGGAATACGCCCCATGGCCCTAACCATACATCACGGCAATTATAAAACCGTGATGATGAAGGGTTAATAAAACACGAATGAAGCTAAAGTTTGACTGCCTTCAAATCCCGGGCAAACCTGGCTTTCCCGCCTCTTGCGGATTACGTCTGACAAAGTCTGCCTTTATCGCCTCTGAACCTGAAACTTCCTGATCGTGCCGCCATCCTGGCGGGCTGAACAGGTAACGGGTCCGTTGCCCCAAAGTCAGCCCCGGTTTTGCCGCATCGCGAAACATGTCCACCCATTCATGAAATGCGACACGCAGCGGATTGAACGTGCCAATGTTTTTGACCAAACCATATTTTGGCATGTCCTCTTCCAGCTCTTCCACAAACGTTCCGAACATGCGGTCCCAGATGATCAATGTTCCGGCATAATTTGCATCAATATATCTCGGGTTGGTCGCATGATGAACGCGATGATGGGAAGGCGTGTTCATGATGTATTCAAACCAGCGCGGCATCTTGCCGATTGTCTCTGTATGAATCCAGAACTGGTAAAGCAGGTTTATTCCGCCCACGAACACAATCAATGCCGGATGGAAACCAATCAACACAAGCGGAATGCGCAGGACAAACATTCCTGTAAACACCCCTGTCCAGCTCTGCCGCAATGCAGTCGAGAGATTGTAGTGCTGGCTTGAATGATGAATGACGTGCTCCGCCCATACCCAGCGGCAACGGTGGGCAATGCGGTGATATATATAATACCGCAGATCATCGATGATGAAACAGATGAGAACCCAGTACCATTCAAAGCCAATGGTGAAGAGCCGGAAGTCATAAGCCCAGGTTAGAACACCATAGGCCACAAACCCGAAAATCAGGCCGCTTACAACATTCCCAACCCCCATCAACAGGCTGGTAGCCGTGTCCCTTGTTTCGAAGCCCTCGACATTTCTCAATTTCCGCAGATAAAACAGTTCAAGCAAAATCAGGCCTACGAAGGCAGGAATTGCGAGCTGCGTTACCGCAGGAAAATTGGGAATGACGAGGTCCATGTTCTATTAGCCCAGTAGAAGCTGATTCAAGGCCCGCCGCCGTGTCTCAACATCAGAGAAGGGAAGCGAAATTTTCTTTAGCGTAAAGTCATTTACGTAAAGGTCAATCCCAGCTTTTGTCTCTTCCACTTTGATAATGGTGTGCTCATCCAGCAAACGTGTGAGATGATTTTTCCCGATTTCATAAACAAGTCCGGTTTCGCCACCCTGTCCAGAAAAAACCAGGGCTGAGTTTCCATGATCACTGATCATTACCTCTTTAATTCGGAAATTGGGAAAATCCCTTAAAAACCGCTCTTTTGCTGTCTCAGCATAAAGAGGCTCTGACTTCCGGTCCCGCGTAGTCCAGTACACAAGCACAATTACCAGCGGAAGGCCGACCAGTATCATGGGCACGAGAATGTAAAGCGGCATTACATGCGCATCCGCTCACCTGCCGGATCGAACAGAGGTTCAATGTTGATTCTGGCAGCACGACGCACGCCAAGGATTTCAATCTCGAACAGACCTTCTTCATCCCGTTCAGCAAGTTCGGTCGGAATATAACCTTGCCCGAGAGAGGCCTTCACCGAATGACCATAGCCACCGGATGTAATCCAGCCAACAACGCGCCAGTCACCATCCCTCGCAGGAGGTTCAGGTTTGACTTCATTGCCATCCGTATCGAAACGGATAGCACCATAGCCGTGCGGTTCTGTAATCGTTTCATAATCCGTATCACCGATTTTTGCCCAGATCGGTTCATCCGCCATGATGTCGGCGGTTTCAGCTTCAATCACAAAAGAAACGCGCCGCAATTTCGGGCCATCGGCATGTTCTTTTGCCGCCGCTTCACGCCCGATGAAATCATTCTTGGAAAGCTTGATGAAGCGGTCCATTGAAGCTTCAAAAGGTCCGTAAATGGGACGAAGTTCGGCAAACCAGGTCGGGAAGTTTTTCTCAAGCCGCATGGAAAGAAGCGCACGCATGCCGAAATCGACAATTCCGAATTCTTCACCTGCCGCCTTAAGGCCCGCATATACCTTGCGCTGGTAAGCT
>JBCCYR010000159.1:0-6387 GCA_039189355.1 Pseudomonadota bacterium | reverse complement strand
GTCGGTGAACCAGGTCTCCAGTTCCACAACGTCATCGAAGGTCGCTCCAGCCGCGGTGAGCACGGTTTTCACATTTTCGAATGCTTGAACAAATTGGTTCTCGGTTCCATCAACCACCTTCAGGTTTTCATCCCGGCCAACCTGACCAGACAAATAGACCGTATCGCCAATCTGGATTGCTGGCGCGTAATGATAGGTCTCGTAAATATTCTCCATTCCTTTTGGAATGATAACTTTTCGATGGGTCATTATCCGCTCCTGTAACAAACAGTTTTGATGGCTTCCGCAATACGTTTTGCATCGGGCATGAAATCGCGTTCCAGTCGATCATTGTAGGGAACAGGCATTTCCGGCGCTCCGACGCGATTTACCGGTGCGTCCAACCAGTCAAAAGCCTGTTCCTGAATGCTGGCGGAGATTTCTCCACCAATGCCCCCAAAAGTCGGAGCTTCATGTACGACAACCGCACGATTGGTTTTGCGGATGGATTCGCAAATGGTTTCCATGTCCAACGGCTTGATGGTGCGTGGATCGATTACTTCGACACTTATGCCATCGCGCTCAAGTCGTTCAGCGGCCTGTAGCGCGCGTTCGACCATCGCCAATGTCGCAATAACGCTGCAGTCGGTACCTTCTTTAACAATACGGGCACGACCGGGTTCAATCATGTATCGTTGCTGCGGCACAGGTTGTGCTGAACCCAAATAAAGAAGTTTGTGTTCCAGAAAAACAACTGGCCCATCATCAGCAATAGCCGACGCCATCAAACCTTTCGCATCGTAAGCTGTCGACGGTGCATAGACCTGCAACCCCGGTACGTTCATGAACAACATCTCCAAAGACTGGCAATGTTGCGCAGCGAGCCGGATACCTGCACCTTGCGGACCGCGAAAGACAATCGGTACTTTGGCTTTGCCGCCTAACATGAACCTGGCTTTTGCAGCCTGATTGATAATGGCATCCATCATCAGGGTAACAAAATCCCAAAGTTGTGCTTCGACTATCGTACGTTTGCCACGCATGGCTGCACCAACACCGCAGGTGGATATCGCACCCTCAGAAATCGGTGTATCGCGCACACGTTCGGGACCGAAACGATCATAAAGCCCTTTGGTGAGACCAAAGATACCACCGGTTGGGCCTACATCCTCTCCGAGAATGATGACATTCTCGTCTGCTTCCATTTCCTGGGCGAAGGCTTCGGTGATGGCTTCACGATATGTAATGGAACGGTCACCGATTTCAGGTTCGGAATATTGAACAGAAGAATGCGCCGAGACGTTGGACATGGCCAGAGCTTCATCTGGCTCTGCTTGATCGATGGCCCATTCGATCGCTGCTTCAATTTCAGTTTCAACTTCGCTTGTGAGTTTTGTCAGTTCTTCGTCATTGAGGCCAGAATTGTTCTTGAGGCGAGAAACCAAACCTGCAATAGGGTCACGAAGTTTCCATGCTTCCTCTTCATCGCTTGTGCGATAGGAGGGCAAGTTTGCCCGCATTGAATGATCATCCCAACGATAAGTAAGAGCTTCAATAAGTGTTGGCCCGTCGTTGGCTCTTGCGCGCAGGGAGGCGCGTTCCACGGCATCAAAGACTGCGCTTACGTCGTTCCCATCTATGCGCTCGTTGGGTACGCCATATCCGTCACCACGCGCAGCGATACTTGGTCCGGCCGTTACATTTTCTGTTGCCGTGGTAAGGCCGTACTGGTTGTTTTCGCAAAAGAAAATCAGGGGAAGTTTCCAGATGGCAGCCAAATTCATGGCCTCATGGAAGAGGCCTTCATTGGCTGCGCCATCACCGAAAAAGGTGATGCCAATGTTTCCAGACCCGTTGAGTTTTTCTGCCAGCGCTGCTCCTGTGCCAAGCCCCATGCCGGCACCAACAATACCGTTTGCTCCGAGAATGTTTCGATCAAAATCAGCGATATGCATTGAACCGCCAAGACCGGCACAATAGCCGGAAGCCTTGCCCATCAATTCTGCGAACATCAGACGAAGATCAGACCCTTTCGCAATGGTGTGACCATGACCGCGATGGTGGGTGAGCAAGAAATCATCTGGATCAAGTGCCATGCAGGCACCCGCAGCAATTGCTTCCTGCCCGACACTTGAATGTGCAGTGCCTTTGATAACGCCTTTCAGAAACAGTTCTTTCGCCCGTATCTCAAACTGTCGGATGCGCATCATCATGTGAAGTGCTGATCGAAGCTGTTCCGGTCCCAAGCGGTTTCCAGGTGTCTGGTTTTGAACTGTATCCAGTATGTGAACGTTACCCATTCCAGATCACCCGTAAACCAGTTTCGGCAGCCAGAGCGAGAGGTCCGGCCACGCAACGACGATAATCAGCGCAAGGATCTGCAACCCGATAAACGGCCATTGAGCCGCAAAGATTTCAGACAGTTCCAAGCTATCTCCGGCAGCACCCTTGAGATAGAAACATGCGGGCCCAAAGGGAGGGGTGAGGTAAGCAATCTGCATGGACAGATTGAAGACGATGCCGAACCAAATTGGATCATAGCCGAGTTGACTGAGAACCGGCAGGAAGATCGGCATTGTAAGAAAGAGGATGCCAATCCAGTCGATGAAAAATCCCAGCAGGATGAATACGCTTATCATAACAGCCAGGATGATTGCAGGTTCTTGGCTCACACCAGCCAACAGCCCGGACGCGAATGTTATGCCGCCCATCAGATTGTAGACACCGATCAGGGCATTGGTTCCGAAAACGAGCCAAAAAACCATGCCACAAGTGCGCAGTGCCTGCTCAAGGACATCGCGAAGCATCGCAAAACTGAACTCATTACGCACCCAGGCGGCAACAGCGGCGCCGAAAGCGCCGAGAGCCGCGCTTTCCGTAATCGAAGCAAACCCTGCGTAAATTGATACCAGCACACCGCCTGCTACGGCTATCGGCAAGGCAACACCTTTGAAAAGTGCAAGCTTTTCAGACAGGGGCATGTTTCGTTCTTCAGGAGCCAGAGGCGGACCAAGCTCCGGGTTCATGCCACAACGGATGAGAATATAGGCAATATAAAAGCTTGCAAGCAGCAATCCGGGTACAAGTGTTGCCAGAAAAAGATGCGAAATCGAAACCTGAGCTGTCAGGCCATAAAAGATAAGGATGATTGATGGAGGGATCATGGTTCCCAACGAACCGCCTGCGGTAATCGTGCCAATGGCAAGCTTGCGATCATAGCCAAGGTTGAGCATCTGGGGGAGGGCGATCAAGCCCAGCAGAACAATCTCACCGCCAATAATGCCAGTGGTTGCGCCCAGTAAAACGGCAACGCCGGTAGTAACAACACCCACGCCGCCTCGAAGCGAGCCAGCCCAGACGTGGAAAGCTCTGTACAGGTCTTTTGCAACGCCAGACTTCTCCATAATCGATGCCATGAGCACAAACATTGGAACCGCAATCAGAGCAAAACTGTCCAGAAAATCGACGGTTCTGCTGCCCACGATGAAAAGGGCATTGAGACCAAACTGACTGACCGCCAGAACAACTGCGATTGCACCTGAAACAAATGCAAGAGGCACACCCAACATGAGTAATGCTGCCATACCAGCTATGATTAAGAAGGTTATGGTACCGATATCCATCACCGCACCGGCTTTCCGATTTGCACAAACCAGACAACGAGCTTACGCAGAACCACCATTAGAAACAGGGCGCATCCGACGAGCAAAACTGCTTTAAGATAGGATGGCAGCGGGGAATTCAATGTGCTGCCGGAGCGCTCCGGATCCCAGTTGCCGGATATGGAAAAGCGCCAAATTGCCCGCTCTGCCATTTTCCAGGCCGCATAGGTGAGGCCAGCCAGATAAACTGAACCGACGATAAGCGAAAGCAGCTCTGAAAACCGGGCAAGCTTCGGGCGGCTTTCCACGAGTAGCGTTATTCGCATGTGGGTGCCCTCAGCCATGCAGAAGGCGCCGCCGAAGACGAAACCGAAACTGGCCAGCAATACGGATGATTCGTGTGCCCAGGTCGTCGGCGAATTGAATGCGTAGCGTGCAACAACTTCATAGACCATGATGAGCACGATGACCGCAAAGCACCACATTGCTGCGCGGCCAAGCCATAGAGCCAGTTTATCGAGAAGCATTCATCAATTCCCTTGGATGGGCCGCCAAAGCGGCGGCCCTTGAGGGTATCAGTTGGCCAAGCCTATGGAAGACATAAATGCCTTGTGACTGTCGACCAACGTCTGGGCATCACTGCTTTTCGCACCCCAATCAGACCAGACATCGCTTGTCATGGAGCGAAACTTCGATGCGTCCTCATCACCAAACGTCACAAACGTTACATCCAGTTCATCCTTGGCTTTCGCTTCTGCGGCTGCATCTTCCTTGCTGAGTGTTGTCTTCAGCTCTTCTGACATCGCATTGCACGCTGCTTCAAACTTTGCCTGGTTTTCAGCTGACAAGCTGTCCCATTTCGACTTTGAAATACTCATTTCAGTCACAGCCATTGAGTGGCGAGCCAATACAGAATATTTCGCCTGATTGTGCATGCCGAGTGCTACATTCAGCGAGACATTGGCAAGGTCGGTTGCATCAAGAACGCCGGTTTCCATGGCGGTTACACTTTCTCCAACTCCCATTGTAACAAGAGAAGCACCAGCCCGGCTGAGCAAATCAGATGCCAAGCCCCCAGGCGCTCGCATCTTCAGGCCTTCCAGATCGGAAACTCCTTTAATCTCGACCTTCGATGGAATTTGTTCTTGTGGCCAATAAACGGGGCACACCATATGCAAATCGTATTTTGCGTAAACCGCGCGGGCCAGTTCCAGCCCTCCGCCTTCACTGAACCACCGATCACGCGTGGCGCTATCCGGATAAGCTGCCAGTGTATCACCAAGCACTCCCATCGCCGGATCCTTGCCGGCAAAGTAAGAAGGCGCGGTGTATTGGCCATCCAGCAATCCGTTCTGAATTGCCTCAATGGTTTCTGTTGCACCGACTACTGCACGGCCGGGCAAGACTTCAATCTTGATTGCGCCACCGGTGTCTTCAGCAAGTTTGGCTGCCATTGCCTCAAACGCCTTTGTGGTTGATGCATTGGCGCCGAGGAACGTTTGCATTTTAAGGGTTTCAGCAGCTGCTCCGCTTGTTATCAATGTTGCAGTCGCAACACCTGCGAGTAGTTTGGTAAGTTTCATCATTTCCTCCCTGATTGAACTTTCGGCTTTGCTTCATGCCGTAATTTTGAGCTTCGGCATTTCCAGAATTTCACGGGTTTCTGCCACCGTTGCCGGCTCTCTCCCCAATGACCTTGCTTGGGCAACAACTTTTGCGATTACTTCGGCATTCGTCATGTGCCGCGCGCCATCCATGTAGGCATAGTCACCAAGGCCGATAGATATGTGGCCACCTTGGCGGATGACCTTTTCGGTCAGTTCGAAAAGATCACCCTTGTAGTTCACGACTGTCCAAACGCAGCGATAGTCTTGGGGGAGAAATGTGGTGTGGGCATCCAGTCCTTCTGCTGTTCCCGGATGCCCCGCAAAAATGATTTCGTCTGTCATGCAGAAACAGATATATGCCGGATCGGACAGCACACCCATTTTGAGGAATTGTTCAATTTGCCTGGTGAAGCTGACATTCCAGCTCACGAGATAAGGCTTGAGACCGTGATGCGCGATGCGTTCCGCAAAATGCATCAATGTGCCGGTAGAGTTCCTGTAGATCAGTTCTGTTGTGTCGTAGCTGTTTTTCTCGGGGTTCCACCAATCGACATTCACACTACCTGTATCCATTGGCGCAAAATCAGGTGCGGTTTCTGCCGACTGCATCATTTCTTCAATCGCTGCAAACCGTCCCATCGCGTCTGCATCATTCGCAACGTAGCCAAGTGTGGGATGTAGCAGGATGTCTGATTGCGCGCGAATGCCGGCGTTTGTCTCGATATAAAAATCCGCTGAGTGTTCCGGATCTCCATCTGCTGTGCGTGCGTGGTAGTGGAAGACTGAAGCGCCTTCATCATAAACCGCTTTTGCGTTGGAAATAATCTCTTTCGGAAGAAAGGGCACATGTGGGTTACCCTTTCTCGTAGCAAGTTCATTTACCCTTGCCTCAATGATGATCTTGTCCAAGTGCACCTCCCTGAACACTGAGTTCAGGCATGCAGTCATATATCTGAAATGAAAAAAAATCTAGCGAAAGTTATATTTTTATTGCTTTTACATATTTTTTATATAACTTTAGTTATATGAATAATCCAGGATTTGACAATACTCACCGCCCTGATGTGGCTGATCTACTGGCCGACCAGTTCCCGGGCCATACGATGCAACGGCTACGCACAGTGGATGGCAAATATCGTTATATTTACGTCAGTTCTGGCATTCAGAACTCGTTTGGCCTTGATCCGTCCGAACTCATG
>JBCCYR010000158.1:0-6406 GCA_039189355.1 Pseudomonadota bacterium | reverse complement strand
GTTCACCATTCATGGCGTCATTGGCGGGTGTTCTCTGGTTCTCAATAGCTGGAGAAATTGCAGCAGAAAAAGCTTCTGGACCGGGGAGTTTTCAGACCGCTTTTCTGGATGAACTTCACAACGTCTCTAACGACACGATCAGAGAGAAAGCGAGGCTTGCATGAACCCGGTGGATATCAGTCTCTACGGCATTGTCGATCCAGAGCGTAGCCTGGGCAGACCATTGGATGAGCTCGCAAAAATCTCGGCTGAGAATGGCGTCACACTCATCCAGTACCGTGACAAGAAAAATGATATTCGCAAGATGATCGGGAATGCTGAAGCCATCCGGGATGCGCTTGCCGGAACCGGTGTTCCGCTCATCATCAACGACCGTGTCGATGTCGCTCTTGCCTCAGGCGCGGATGGCGTTCACCTCGGACAGCAGGACATGACTGTTGAACATGCCCGCAAGCTTCTAGGGCCGGATGCAATCATCGGTCTGTCGATCAAGACGGTAGAAGAGGCGGAGGCCTGTCCGGTCGATACAATCGACTATGCGTTTGTAGGCGGTGTCTTCATCACGCAATCAAAAGACAATCCGACTGCAATTGGAATTGATGGTTGGATGGAACGTGCAAACATCATCAAGAACAAGGAACCGGACATACCGATTGGCGCGATTGCCGGAATTGACGCAAGCAACGCGCAGCAATTGGTGGATGCGGGCTGCGATGGCATTGCGGTGATTTCATCCATTTACATGGCTGAAGATGTTGCGATAGCTGCGAATGAACTCTCGGGTATCATGAAGGGTGCGAATTCATGAGCCGCATCCCAATCGCATTGACCATAGCAGGGTCTGACTCCGGCGGGGGTGCAGGCATTCAGGCTGATTTGAAAAGCTTCTCTGCCAACCGGGTTTATGGTGCGTCCGTCATCACGGCGCTTACTGCTCAAAATACAATGGGCGTGACAGGTATTCATGATGTCCCGCCCGAATTTATCACCGACCAACTGGATGCTGTCTTTTCCGACCTCCAAATAGATGCTGTCAAAATCGGCATGCTCTCGCAAGCTGCAGTGATTGAAGCCGTTGCTAGCGCCCTTGAAAAAAACCAGGCAAAAAACATTGTTCTTGATCCGGTGATGGTCGCAACGTCTGGCGACCTTCTTTTGGCGGAAGAGGCCGTAGACGCGGTGAAGTCCGTACTGATGCCACTGGCCGGTCTCATAACACCAAACCTTCATGAGGCGGCAAAACTAACCAATCAGCCATTGGCCAAAGATGAAGCTGGAATGGTTCAGCAGGGAAAGGACTTGCGCAATGCAGGAGCGAAAGCCGTGTTGATCAAGGGCGGACATGGTGCAGGAACCGAAAGCGCTGATCTGCTGATTTCCGGCGATGGAACACAATGGTTCCGGTCACCACGGATGGATACAAAAAATACCCATGGCACTGGCTGTTCATTGTCTTCCGCAATTGCAGCAAATCTGGCGCACGGTGAGCCACTCAAGGAAGCAGTCGGAAACGCCAAACAATGGCTTACGGAAGCAATCGCGACATCGGATCAACTCGATATCGGGCAGGGATCAGGCCCTGTCCATCATTTTCATGAATTATGGAGAAACTGACGTGACACAGTCAAAGAAAACACGCCGTCAGGCGCTTGGCATGTTTGCAGGTTCAGCCACATTGCCTGCACTTGCCGCACCTTCATTGGCACAATCCAGAACAGAGTGGCGCATGGTGACATCCTGGCCCAGGAATCTGCCGGGACCGGGTGTCACGGCACAAAGACTTGCGGACCGGATCGGTGCCATGTCCGACGGGCGTTTGACCGTGAAACTTCACGCAGCTGGCGAAATTGTTCCGGGCCTTGGAACCTTTGATGCGGTTTCAAACGGGACGGCCCAAATGGCACATACCGCTCCCCTGTTCTGGTCCCGGAAATTCCCTGCGGCTCCTCTTTTCACAGCCGGTCCGTTTGGACTGACACCGATTGAGCACATTACGTGGATAAATCACGGTGGCGGGCAGACGCTTTGGGACGCACTTTATGAACCATCCGGTATCAAGCCGTTCATGGCTGGAAATACCGGGTATCAAATGGGCGGCTGGTACAAAGAGCCGCTTGCTGGCTTGCAGGATTTGAAAGGCCTGAAAATACGCATGCCCGGTCTTGGTGGTGCCGTATTTACGAGGCTGGGTGCACTCCCCGTTGCCTTGCCGCCATCAGAGATTTTCACCAGCCTTACGACTGGCGTGATCGATGCAACCGAATTCCTTGGTCCTTTCAGTGATTCAGCCATGGGGTTTCAAAAAGTCGCGAAAAACTATTATTCCCCGGGCTTCCATGAACCCAATGGCACAGGTGAAGCACTCGTTTCAAAAGCTGCACTGGAAGCTCTGCCGAAGGATTTGCAGGCGATTGTTGAAGCGGCATGTGCTGCAGAAAACATCTATTCGCTCGGCGAAGCGGAATGGAACAATGCGGCAAGCCTGAAAAATCTGGTGGAAACTGAAGGCGTTACTATCCGTACTTATCCGGAAGAGATTCTTGAAGCTGCTAAAACAGCAACTGTCGAGGTCATGCAGGAACTGGCAGAACGGGACGGGATGTCGGGTGACATTGTTTCCAGCTATGCAGCTGCCGCATCGCATCTTGATCCATGGTCCAAGGTTTCGATCCGGGCATTTCTTTCAGCGCGCGGCTAAGCGGTCAGTTCTGCATTTCTTCCTGTTCATCGTCGGACATGTAGGTCTCGGCATCAGAGCGCGGGTCGAGGGCAAAGGTTTCAGTTGAAAGACCCATTGTTGCAATCGGGCCAACCTGATAGTCCATCACATCTTCAACTGGTGCCTCACGACGCGTAATCCGGTAGGTCATGTGAACAGCGAGGATGAGATGTGACAGACCGATCATCTGAAACAGTGCGCCGGTTCCGAACATTTCCATTGCTGGTCCTGTTAACAGCGGCCCGATCATGTTGCCGATGCCGTAAAGTATGAGTAGGCTTGAAGAAATTTTGACGAAGTCTTCCGGGTCGGCATGGTCGTTTGCATGCGCATTGACCAGACCGTAAATCGGATAAACAAAGCCACCCAGCAAAACCATCAGCATGAAAAACTCCCATTGTGGCGCAGCGCCATCAACCTGGTAACGGGAAACCAGAAAGCCGACCGCAGCACCGGCAAGCGACAATCCAACCATGACGTAGCGGCGATCGGTCATGTCAGAGAGTTTGCCGAGCGGATACTGGAACAGGATTGCTCCAACCATGATCAACGCCATCATGTTGGCAATGTTGGTCGATGACATACCTTCTGAAATGCCGAAGACAGGTCCGAAACTCTGAACGGAAGATGCGAGCATGCCGGCAATCAGCATGCCGACAAAGGCTGCCGGAGAATTCACAAACATGCCCTTGAGGTCAATTTTGACCTGTGTGAGAGGAGCAGGTGATCGTGCTTTTGAAAGCGCGGTTGGTATTACAGCAATACAATAGAGGATTGCGCCAAACATGAAGAGTGTTTCTGTTGAGGGGTCAGCGGCAACAATCAGGTATTGGCCCCCCATGAAAGCTGCCTGCGAAACAATCATGTAGACGGAAAAGAGGGCGCCACGCTGTTCGTCAGCAATTCCCTCATTGAGCCAGCTTTCAATGATCATGTAAGCGCCGGCAAAACAAAATCCGGCGAGAGCCCGCAAAAAGATCCATGTGAACGCCTCGATAATCAAGCCGTTCAACAGGACAACGGTCGCCAGAAGTGCTGCAAGGGCACCAAACGTGCGGACATGACCAACACGGCGCACAAGGTGAGGCACAAGAATGCAGCCTAACGTAAAACCGATGGCCCAGCCGGTGCCAATGTAACCGATCTGCGAAGCGGTGAAGCCTTCCATCTGGCCACGTATCGGCAAGAGAACAACCTGCATGCCGCCACCGGCAATCAGGAAGACCGCGCTGCTGAACAGTGCTAGCAATGGAAATATGTGGCGCAGCATTAGAGAATTCCTGTCCTTCAGAACACTGTATGTCTTTTCGCTGTGTCAGGAATTTGCGCCATTTGCAAATGCAAATTTTGCATGGCTACGAAAGTAGCCGGTTTCTTGTGAGTGGAACGAAAACGGCCCGCAACAAGCGGGCCGAATTCAAACTTTTAAAAGCGTTTCATTTACCGTGGTTCAGTCTGAAGCGCCTTGTACACTGTGTAGCACATCAACAATACGACAATTGTAAATGGTATGCCGGTTGAAACCGCCGCTCCCTGCAGGGCAGACAGTCCGCCACCAAGCAAGAGTGCGATTGCCACCAGTCCTTCCAGTGTGCACCAGAATACCCGTTGAACAACAGGCGCATCCATCTTGCCGCCAGCCGTGATCGTATCAATGACGAGCGAACCGGAGTCGGACGAGGTCACGAAGAAAATCACAATCAGAACAAGTGCGATTGGTGAAATGATGCTGTAAAGCGGAAGTTCTTTGAGGAACCCGAACAGGGCACCTTCCGGTTTGTAAGCATCAATCACTGTAGCTCTCACGCCCTCGGCACCACCTGCATTCAACATGTCGATTGCAGCGCCACCGAATGTTGACATCCACAGTGCACAAACAAGCGTTGGTGCAACGAGCGCACACAGGATGAACTCGCGGACTGTACGACCCTTGGAGATGCGGGCGATAAACATTCCGACGAACGGAGACCATGCAATCCACCATGCCCAGTAGAACGTTGTCCAGCCGTGGAAGAAACTTGTGTCTTCCCGCCCGAACGGATTCGACAATGCCGGCAACAGCATGACGTAATCAGCCATAACACTGAAGTAGCGGGTAATCGAATCGATAGCACCTGTCATGAAGAACACGAAGATGAACAACGCGACTGCCATCAGCATGTTGATTTCTGACAGGCGTTTGACGCCTTTGTCCATGCCAAGCATAACGGATCCCAAAGCAATTGCGGTAATCACAATGATCAGAACTACAGTTACGGTGTTGGTTGTTTCAATACCGAATACTTCATTCAGGCCAAATGCCACCTGCTGCGCACCAAGGCCCAGGGATGTTGTAAGGCCGAAGAGCGTGGCGAACACTGCCAGAGTATCAATCACGTGGCCTGGCCAGCCCCAAACCCGTTCGCCGAGAATCGGATGGAATGCAGACCGCAGGGTCATTGGCATGCCTTTGTTATAGGCAAAAATTGCCAGTGTGAGACCAACCAATGCGTAAACACACCAGCCTCCCAAGCCCCAGTGGTGAATGGTGCCGACAATGCCGATATATTCATTCCCGGGTTGGGTAATGTCGATATTCAGTGGTCTGGCATTTCCATCTTCAGAGAAGTTGTAATAGGTGGGCTCCAGCACACCGAAAAACAACAGGCCAATTCCGATACCCGCTGCAAACATCATTGCAATCCAGCCGGCATAGGAATAATCCGGTTTGGCATCCTTGCCGCCGATCCGGACTGAGCCGACCGGCAAGACAATCAATGCCAGGCAGAAAATAAGAATGGCATCCACCGACAGAACCAGGAACCAGTCAAACTCACTGGTAAGGAATGGTCGCAGCCATCCAAAGAATTCTGCAGTCGCTTCCTGATTTGCCAAGGCCAACAGCACAAAGGCTATGATGATCAAGCTGGAAACCAGAAAAACCGGGTTGTGAATATCAAGTCCAAAGGGCTGGATATTGTCCTGGCCCATTTCATAATCTGTCGCCACCTCTGTGACGACTTCATCATCTGCTATTGTCATGCGTCCCTCCTTTGCAATCACAATACATTTACCATACTACTAAAGTCGTGTTCTGCAAGCGGATGGTATTTTGAGGGCGACATGTTTGTGGATTTTAATGACGTAAAGTCAAATTTTGCAGCTCAAGCAAGCAGGCGTAAAACTTGAGTGGGGATGCAAAAATGGCATCAAATTTCCATCTTTTTTACAAAAAATGAGACTATCAATAATCAAAATTATTCAAAATCAGTAATTTTGAAAGCCTGAAACTCTGGCAAAAGCTGTTTGACGAAAAATGTTTGAAAAATAATGGTTTGGTTGCGACATGAGTTGGCAGATTCAGCTATAAACCGAATCGGGCAGCGTATTTCCGGTTGCAGCGATGTGCGCCAATATCACTGCCAAACAAGTTTTGCCCTGCCCAGTGATGTGTTGTGTTCAACACACCAGATATAAACTTCATTGAAATCTTCAGGATTGAGTTTTTCACCGATTGGATAGGATTGTGCACCTTTAAATTGTTTGAGTTCACCTATGATTCCGTGGCGCTGAAAACCGTCTTTTCCAAGCGCGATCCAGGGGTCTGGTGCACCGTCGTGGATGAAATCTTCGCCAAAGGTTACCATCCATTGCCCTTGGCTTTTCATGACTTGAACGGAGCCGGATGTAATACCGCTGGTGAATGTG
>JBCCYR010000157.1:0-6467 GCA_039189355.1 Pseudomonadota bacterium | reverse complement strand
GTGGCTCTTTCGCTTTGTGTTGCGCTGATACTGGATGGGGCTTTTCTGGGCCCCGCTATAAGCCGGGCACTTGGAAACGAGGATGTCCTTGCATTTGATCAGGATGCGGCACAACCACTTTCCATGGCGCTGCTTGTTGTATACGTGATTCCGACAATTACCGCCGCTGTCAGACGGCTGCATGACTCAGACAAGTCAGGCTGGTGGCTGCTTATAGGTTTTACCGTTATCGGTTTAATCCCGCTGATATTTTATTTTGTTAAGGGCGGGAAAAAGGGTGATAACAGATTCGGTACTTGACAATCTTGATGCCGAATTTACTACCGTTATGACACAAACATTCGCTTGGGGCGTTGCGAGAAACCTGTTTGATCCTTTGTCGGTTATTCAATTCGGAGATTTTCATGTTCCCATCAGCAAACCGGATTATCAAAATTCTGGGTCTGGCGCTTCTTGTGTTGCAGATCACAACATCGACATCGTCTGCACGCACTTACCTTGTAAACGGGCTGGTAAGTGCGGTGCCATTCATTGGCTATGGGATGAACAATCTCGGAAAGCGTATCCCGGGTGCCAAAGTATTCAGCTATATCACTTCGATTGAAGGCAACAGGATTATCAAGCCAAACATAATTGCTGATATTGAAGCGCGTTATAAACGCAATCCAAATGAGCCAATCAATCTGGTGGGAATCAGCTATGGCGCCAATCTGGTCACAGAAATTGCAAGCACACTTGCTTCCAAGGGAATACCGGTAAGTTACCTGGCCACAATCGAAGGCACCTCCATGAAGTCAATTCGGGCCAATGTTCGTGTTGCAGACAATTTTACCTGCACAGGCTCCGAATGCAGCAAGAAACGCGTCCGTCTTGCCGGTGGAAACAATACAACGCGGCTTGCACAGTTTTCCTACGATGACGGTCATATTGACCTTGGTAACAACAAGCAGGTTCATGCCCGGATAACGAGCCGCGTACGCTGATCTGGTAAAATAAAACAGCTTGAACTGGACCTAAAAATTTAAGGAAACTGAGACGTTTGCATCCATTGACAAGCGTGCCAGCTAGGCGCATTAAGCCGTTAGAATCAGCACTGCAGCTTGAACTTTTTCGTTCATATCCATAACGCAAACCGGAGGATGCATTGAGCATCTATCTGCCCATAGCCGAAATGTCGGTGAACATTTTCATTCTGTTCGGGATGGGAGCTGCTGTGGGCTTTTTATCCGGAATGTTCGGTGTTGGCGGCGGGTTTTTGATGACCCCGCTTTTGATTTTCTACAACATTCCACCTGCAGTGGCCGTTGCAACCGAAGCTAACCAGATTGTTGCGTCTTCTTTCTCGGGCGCTCTTGCCCATCTTCGCAAGGGAACGGTCGATGTCAAACTCGGCATGATGTTGCTGGTAGGCGGTCTGATCGGATCAACGCTTGGTGTTTATGTGTTTTCACTGTTGCGAAGTCTGGGTCAGCTCGATCTGATTATTTCGATTCTATATGTTGTCTTTCTGGGTTCAATCGGCAGTCTCATGACGATTGAAAGCTTGCGGGCGATCAAGAAAGCCCGTGATGCGGGCGGTGAAGTCAAGGCCAAACGACCGGGACATGACAGCTGGATTCATGCGCTGCCGTTCAAGATGCGCTTCCGGAAGTCAAAGCTTTATCTCAGCGCCATTCCGGTGATCGCGCTTGGTATGCTGGTCGGTGTTCTCGCGGCTATAATGGGCGTTGGTGGCGGGTTCATCATGGTGCCGGCGATGATTTATCTTTTGCGTGTTCCAACCAACGTGGTTATCGGCACCTCGCTCTTTCAGATTATTTTTGTCACCTCATACACGACCATCATTCAGTCAACCACCAACCAGACGGTTGATGTCGTTCTCGCTTTCATTCTGATGGTTGGTGGTGTGATCGGTGCCCAGTTTGGCGCTGCAGCAGGACACAAGCTGAAAGGTGAACAACTCAGGGCGCTTCTCGGCCTACTTGTTCTCGCCGTTTGTGCCCGTCTTGGGTATGACCTGATCATTACGCCGGGCGATCTCTTCAGTGTTGTGGGAACCGCAGATCAGGGGGCGCACTGATGAACAGAATAGTGCATTTTGCGTTTGGCCTGTTTCTGCTCCTTGCTTCCCAACCGTCTATCGCCATGGAAAAGCTTCAGATGGGCGTTTCGGTCGATATTGTTCCGGTTAGTTCCGGTTTTGCTGGCCAGGACATTGTCATCTTTGGCTCGATTGAAAACGCTGAACAGGCGCAGCTATACCGGGGCGAATATGATGTTGTCATAGAGGTCATTGGCGAAGTCGAAGAGGCTGTCGTTCGTAAGAAGGACAGGATCGGGGGCATCTGGGTTAATGCCGCTGCGCGGGAATACAGGGACGTTCCTTCTTATTACTCGGTCTTGTCGCGCAACAAACTCGTCGATGTTTCCGATTTGTCTGTATTGAATAGCATGGGTGTTGGAATCGACAATCTGAGTGCACGCCCGGTAGATCGCGGCAACATCCAGGAGTTTCTTACCCAGGGTGAATTTTCAACCGCATTGCGGAGGATTCGGATTGAAGAAGGCCTGTTCTCTGAAAACCCCACTTCTCTTGAACAACTCAGCCCGTCCCTGTTCCGGGCAACCCTGTCATTGCCGCCGAATGTTCCGATCGGTGTGCACACGGTCCGGGCCTATCTTTTCAGGGACGGCAAAAAACTGGATGAAATAGAAAACAGCTTTGAAGTCCGCAAAGTCGGCTTTGAACGCTGGATGTACGATTTTGCCCATGAGCAGAGCCTGCTTTATGGCATTATGTGCGTATTGCTTGCCATTTTCACCGGGTGGGCTGCCAACGCCATGTTCAGGAAAAACTGATGTCTGAAGGTGCGGATGGAGTTTCAGCCGCAGCCTTGAAACTTGCCTGGGGGCTGGCGCTTGGCGGGTTCATTCCCTTTGGTGGGCTGGCAGTAGCGGCATTTGCCAAGGCAAATCTTGGTCTTTCCCTGAGCGCACAGGAATTCTTCATCTTGTGGTCTCTTGTGATTCTTTCTTTTCTGGGCGGGATTCGATGGGGCATGGCGGTTACTGCTGAACCGCTTGATGCGACCAATCTGGCCTTGTCAGTCATTCCCTGCATTCTCGGCTGGTTCTCGCTTCTGCTTTCAGATTTCATCACGGTTGCAGCGTTGTTGGTGCTTTATGCACTTCACGGGTGGTGGGACTATACGCATCTGTCCGCAAAGCCGTGGTTTGCCAGAATCAGGCTGGTCCTGACGGCACTGGTTGTAGGTGCTCACATTCTCGTTTTGGCAGGGCTAAGCTGAAGACAACTTTTCGTGTCAGCGAACAAGTTGCTTGCCGGCAATCTCGTAAACATCCGACCCACTCAGCAGCCAGGTGCGAAGCCCATGCTTGTCAAACAGACCTTCATAAGCCTTGTCCAGCACGTTGAGACCGCCGGTAAAGGCGCCGAAGGCAGGCATGATGAGCCGCTTTCCGTCTGCCACAAAGCAGCGTCGTTTTACTGCCTTTCCCCGTCTCCGGATTTTTGCACAAGGGTGCAAATGACCGGCAACTTCACCGTCACGAAACCGGATCAGTGGTTCGTGGATGAAACTCAATTGGCCGATTTGAATTTCTGTGCAGAAGGTTCCGCCAAGGTCTTCAGGCGGGTTCGGGTCGTGATTGCCGCAGACCCATAACCAGTCACGGTTTTCCATTAACTGGCGGATTGCAAGCCGGCAGCTTTGTGGCAGGCGCAGAGATGCATCTGCATCGTGAAAGCTGTCTCCCAGAGAGATGACGGTCTTAGGTTGCCAGTCCGTGATGCAAAGGGCGAGGGTTTCCAGCGTTGCATGGGTATCATAGGGTGGCATGAGAACGCCTTTTCTGGCCGCGAAGGACGAGCCTTTCTCCAGATGAAGGTCCGAAACGACAAGCAGGCTTTGCTCCGGCCAGAACAAACAGCCACGCGGATCGACAATCAGCCGCTCTCCACGGAATTCCATTTCCGCGAAATTGTTGCCCTCAAGTTTGGCAAGTGCAGTCATTCGGTCAATCAATCCTTGTCAACTCACTGGCTGCTTCTTCAAGCAGCGACTCCTGTGCTTCCCCGACAACCGCTTCTTTGCCAATTTCCAGCATGACAGGAACTGCCAGCGGGGAGATTTGCTCAAGTGCCTTATGCACGATTCGGGATTTGGTGCGCGATAGCATTTCTCCTAGCCGCCGGATATCCAGCAATCCGTGTGCTGCGTCAGTACGGGTTGCCTGCAACAGGATATGATCCGGTTCATGGCTTCGTAGCACGTCATATATGAGATCAGAGGAAACCGTCATCTGGCGTCCGGTTTTCTCTTTTCCGGGAAACCGCCGTTCGATCAGCCCGGCAATTGTGGCGCAGTTCCGGAATGTACGTTTGAGCAGGAAGGATTCATCGAGCCATGTTTCAAGGTCATCGCCCAGCATGTCTTCGTCGAACAGGTAATCAAGGGAAAGTTCTCCCTTGTTCATCATGACGGAAAAATCCCGCAGTCCCCAAACTGCGATGGCATAATCCGTTGCCACAAATCCGAGCGGCCTTGCCCGTGCCCGTTCCAGCCTCCGGGTGAGCAACATGCCAAGGGTCTGGTGTGCCAAACGTCCTTCGAACGGATAGGCAACCAGATAGTGCCGGTCACCGCGCGGAAAGGTTTCAACCAGCAGTTCGTCACGCTTCGGCAGGACAGACTTGAGCTTCTGTATACCAAGCCATTCACTTACCTGCTCCGGAAGTCTCTTCCATTCAGCCGGATCAGCCAGCATGCCGCGGACCTGTGCTGCCAGATACGTGGACAGGGGGAACTTGCCACCCATATAGGACGGGATTTTGGGATCGCTGTCGTGTGCCTTTGAAACGTAACAGGCAGCTTCCCGAATACCCTCAAGGCGCAATGTCTGGCCCGAGAAGATGAAGGTATCACCGGGAACGAGTGACTCGACAAACCATTCTTCGATCCTGCCGAGTACGGGGCCGCCCTGAAAAGCAGCATTCTTTCCCCGTTTCCGCGTCAGCCTTACATCCAGCATGGGTGCTTCTATGATGGTCCCGCAGTTCATACGGTAGCGCTGGGCAATGGAAGGGTGCGTCAACCGCCACGTACCATCCGCAGTCTTTTTGATTTTTGCATACTGTTCGTAGGTTTTGAGCGCGTAACCGCCGGTAGCGACATCTTGAAGAATTTGTTCAAACCGTTCCCGGGACAGTTCCGCATAAGGTGCAGCGGTTGTAATCTCTACAAACAATTGATCTTCAGCAAATGGGCCCGCACAGGCAGTTCCAAGCACGTGTTGTGCAAGGACATCCAGCGATCCTGCAAGCAGCGGAGGTGTGTCCTGCGCACCATAATAGTTTGCATCCAGCGCCGCCTGGCATTCCATGACTTCAAACCGGTTGGCGGGTACCAAGATTGCTTTTGAGGGTTCATCAATGCGGTGATTGGCTCGCCCGATGCGTTGTGCAAGGCGGCTTGCGCCTTTGGGCGCACCCAAATGAACCACAAGGTCCACATCACCCCAATCGATACCGAGATCGAGTGTTGAGGTCGCCACTATTGCCCGTAACTCGTTGCGTTGCATCGCCTCTTCAACCCGCCGCCGCTGACCGACATCCAGTGAACCATGGTGCAGTGCAATCGGCAGCGTGTCTTCGTTGATGTTCCAGAGTTCCTGAAACAGTAGTTCCGCCTGGCTGCGGGTGTTGACGAACAAGAGTGTCGTCTGGTGTTCCTTGATTGCCTTGTAGACTTCCGGCATGGCGTGGCGTGCTGAATGGCCTGACCACGGGATGCGCTCTTCAGACTGCAGAATGGAAATGTCCGGTTTTGCTCCGCCCCGCAGATGAACAAACTCCGACAGGGCTATTTCGCCGTGCGGAGGTTGGGAAACGAGCCACCTGCGCAATTCATCCGGTTCTGCAACCGTTGCAGAAAGCCCGATGGTTCTCAAGTTTGGCCGCAAGGTTCGCAGTCTGGCAAGGCCCAAGGCCAGAAGATGGCCGCGCTTTGAAATGACCAGTGAGTGCAGCTCATCAAAAATGACGGTTTCGAGATTTTCGAAAAACCTGGCTGCACCCTTGTTGGCAATCAACAACGCCAACTGCTCCGGCGTGGTCAGCAGGATTTGCGGTGGATTGAGTTTTTGTCTTTGGCGCCTTGAAACAGGTGTGTCCCCCGTGCGGGTTTCGACTTCGATCCCAAGCCCTATCTCTTCAACCGGTTTTTCAAGATTGCGCTTGATGTCAACGGCCAGGGCCTTGAGGGGGGAGATGTAGAGCGTATGAATACCCTTTTTGGCTTCCCCCGGTTTTGGTTTTCTGAGCTGGGACAGTTCCACAAGACTGGGCAAAAATCCGGCAAGCGTCTTGCCTGCACCGGTAGGTGCAATCAGCAGGGATGATTGTCCGGCCTGTGCACGGGCAAGCAGTTCCAACTGGTGCGCACGCG
>JBCCYR010000156.1:0-6481 GCA_039189355.1 Pseudomonadota bacterium | reverse complement strand
TTACCGAGGCCTTTCCTTTCGGCCGCCGGCAGATGCTGTTTGAACTGCTGCCATTGCTCAATGAAGCCAGGAATGCTGAATGGAAGCCAATGATTGCCGCTTCAATCCGCGATATCATGCAGGAAGGCCGCAAGGAAAAGCGGGTAATTGAGTCCGTCAATCTGGTGCGTGATTTCTACGATCTTGTCCTTGTACATGGCGATGAAAACTTGATCCGAATAGAAGAGACTTTGCAGGGGGCTGAGAATTTTCTTCACAAGGTTCGCTACACAGGACTAGTAACGCCCGAGGCTTCTTCGAAACAGCAAGACCCGGGATTTGAATGCGACGTGCTGATATCCGTTGGAGGCGGGGCATTCGGACAGGAACTCACACGAATGGCCCTCAAGGCGATGGAGTTTTCAAAACGGTTTCCATCGAACTGGCTAGTCACAGCGGGTACTGAGCTAGCGGATGATGATTTTCTGCACTTGCAGCAACACTGCCCTGATGGCATGCGGATTGTCCGGAGAATTCCTGATCTCGCATCTGCCATGAAGTCTGCAAAAGTCTCTGTCTCTCATGCGGGATACAATACAGTAGCCGATATCTTGCGCTCAGGTTGCAGGTCGGTGCTCTATCCTTACGTTGGAGACAAGGAAACCGAGCAGCTGCGACGATCACAACTCATGGCTGAAAAAGGCGTGGCGGTCATTCTGGAACCCGGCAGACTTTTGCCGGAAAACCTTGCTTCAGCCATAGACGAAGCAGCCTGTATGGAGCCAGAACGAGTGGACTTGAAACTTGAAGGGGCTTCCCAGACAGCTATTTTACTGCAGGAGTCTTATCGTGAAGTCAGATTGTAGGGTGTTGACTGATTGTGGTTTCGCTTGAAAATCCTGTCTCATCATTTAAACCTGAAAAAGATTCAGAGAACCGGTTGGCGTATTCATGGGTAGGACAATCATAGCAGCATCAGGACTTGTTGCACTTTGGCTATTGATGTCCGGCATCTATGACAAGATGCTTATTCTTGTATTTGGTGCTGTTTCGGTATTTCTGTCTGTCTGGGTCAGCAAACGCATGGATATCGCGGACGGGGAGAGACTTGAATACCCGTTGCGGATCGTTGAGCTGGCCAAATACCTCTTCTGGCTCCTTGTGGAAATTGCCAAGTCAAACTGGGCAGTGTCAAAAATCATTCTCTCCGGGAAGACTCCGGACAGGACAAACCTGTTTTGGGCACCAATCAGTCAGAAGACTGACATGTGCCAAGTTATCTATGCGAACTCGATCACCCTGACACCGGGAACCATTTCCGTGGAAACTGAAGGCGAGCATTTTCTGGTGCATGCGATTGATTTCAAGGATGGGGACATGGAAGCGCTTGCAGAAATGGATGCAAGGGTAACGGCAATAGAAAAACAAAATGCAGGGGGCGCCCAATAATGTTCCTTTTCGCTACCATCGTCCTCTTTGTCGGGATGGCTCTGATTTTGATGCGCCTCTATGCAGGGCCAACGCTCTACGACCGGGTGATGGCAGCCAACTCTTTTGGCACATTCACCGTGCTGTTCATCGGTGTTCTTGGCTTTTTGATGGGGCGTCCGGATTTTCTCGATATTGCGCTTCTTTACGCATTGATCAATTTTGTTGGCACAATTGCGGTTCTTAAATATTTCAGATATCGCGCAATCGGTGATACATCACCCACCCCGCGCGGAGAACCTACACCACGTGGCCAACTCAAGGACAGGGGGGCAATTCTTTGACTGTGTTTGAGATTGCCGTTGAGGCCTTGAGCTGGATTTTCATTCTTTCAGGCTGTGCGTTTCTGCTGATAGGTGCCATGGGTACATTGCGCTTTCCGGATTTCTGGACACGGCTTCACGCCGTATCGGTATCTGACTCTGCCGGAATGATATTGCTGATTACGGGCATGTGCATTCAGTCTGGTTTTTCTTTAATAACCGCAAAGCTGATTTTGATCGGTATATTCCTGTTCATTACCGGACCGACTTCCACCCATGCTGTTGCAAACGCTGCGCTGGTTTCCGGTTTTGCGCCGCAGGGCAAGGAAGTACCCAAGCTTGAAAACAAGCCATCCAAAATAGCAAAGGTGGTCAAGTCCAAGAAAACTGCATCGCGCAAGAAGGCTGCAAGGTAGGCGCTGATGGATGTATTAATCAACCTGATATTGTTCATCATGATGGTCACAACCGCATTTGCAATCCTGCGGATGCGCAGGCTTTTTGCCGTTGTGATGCTGTTTGGTGTTTTCAGCCTTCTGTCAGCACTTTTGTTTGTTACGCTCGATGCGGTTGATGTCGCCTTTACAGAGGCGGCAGTTGGGGCTGGCATCTCAACGGTGCTGTTGCTGGGAACCATGGCGCTGACCAGCCGTGAAGAAAAAATGCCGCGCAAGTTTTCACCCATCCCCTTACTGGTTGTGGTGGTAACGGGAGCCGTGCTGGTTTACGGCACGCTGGACATGCCGAATTTTGGTTCGGCAGACTCTCCTGCCCAGACCCATGTCGCTGCCGAATACCTAAAGAGAACACCGAAAGATACAGGCGTTCCGAACGTCGTAACTGCAATTCTGGCGAGCTATCGTGGCTACGACACTTTCGGTGAGGTTGTGGTTGTTTTCACGGCTGCAATCGGTGTGCTGATGTTGATTGGCGGTTTTGCACGCCGGCGCGATCCGCAAGAGGAGGCTGATTAATGCGTCACCACCTCATTCTAAGGGTCATTACAAAACTTCTGGTACCGCCGATTGTACTGTTTGCCTTATACGTTCAGTTTCACGGTGACTATTCTCCGGGCGGAGGGTTTCAGGCCGGGGTTATTCTGGCTGCAGGCCTGATCCTGTTCGGTATCGTTTACGGTCTGCGCAAGGTAAAGCAGGTCCTCCCACCCTGGCTGGTTCACAAACTGGTTGCAATCGGCGTTCTCATTTATGGCGGAACCGGTGTGATCAGCCTTTTGTTGGGAAAGGCGTTTCTGGATTATTCCGTGCTTGCCAGCTATCCGAAAGATGGCCAGCATTATGGCATTATAGCCGTTGAAATCGGGGTT
Source organism: Pseudomonadota bacterium (assembly GCA_039189355.1). Taxonomy (GTDB): domain Bacteria; phylum Pseudomonadota; class Alphaproteobacteria; order Rhizobiales; family Rhizobiaceae; genus JAALLB01. Next base: position 3,424 of record JBCCYR010000156.1, on the reverse strand, counting down.
GGTGTAACTGTGGCCGCAGTTATGGTTGCGATTTACTATGCCTTTGCAGGGCGCACACCCCGCATCAGTGACGAGGACTGGTAAGCCACATGACGCTTGATTTCATTCTCAGTCACATGAATTACTGGCTGTTTATTGTTTTGATGATGACCGGTTTTTATATCGTCGTTTCCCGGGGTAATTATGTAAAGAAGATCGTTGGCCTGAATATTTTTCAGGTCTCCGTTTTCATGTTCTACATCTCGGTCGGAAAGGTGACAGGCGGTACGGCGCCGATCTATCCGATCGACCTCAAGGTTGATCCGGATGTTCTATATTCAAACCCGCTGCCGCATGTCCTTATTCTGACCGCGATTGTTGTGGGTGTCGCCACTACCGCGCTCGGGCTGGCGCTGATCGTTCGTATCCGTGAGGAATACGGAACGATTGAAGAGGAAGACATTCTGGAAATCGAACGCGAGATGCAGCGCGAGGAAAATGCCGAGCATGGCAGTGCCATGGGAGGTCGTGCCTGATGGCTGCGCCTTCAGCCCAGACAGCGCTGACGCTGGTGGATCAATTGCCTATATTGACTGTGCTTGTGCCGCTGCTGTCTGCCCCTGTGTGCATCATTTTGGGTAACCGCAGTATGGCATGGTTACTCGCTTTTGCTGCAAGTGTTGCTTCTTTTCTTTCTGCAACCCATCTGCTTTTACAGGTGATCGACGGCGATGTGATTACCTATGCTGTCGGCGGATGGGCGCCACCTTTGGGTATCGAATACAGGATCGATGCGGCCAATGCATTCGTATTGTTTTTGATCTCCGGCATCAGCACGATTGTATTGCCTTACGCTAAGAAAAGCGTGGAGCATGAAGTTCGGCAGGTAAGCCACACCCTTTTCTACTGCTGTTATCTGCTGTGTTTTGCCGGACTGCTGGGCGTTGTGGCAACCGCTGATGCCTTCAATGTTTTCGTCTTCCTGGAAATCTCGTCTCTGTCGACTTATGTGCTGATCGCCATGGGCGCAGAACGGGACAAACGCGCTCTCACGGCCGCATATGATTATCTCATCATGGGTACGATCGGGGCGACCTTCTTTGTGATCGGTATTGGTTTCCTCTATATGGCAACCGGGACCTTGAACCTGGCAGATCTCGCCGTCCGGATTTCGGACATGGCTGATAACCGGACCATACAGGCAGGCTTGGCCTTTATTGTTGTCGGCATGGGGCTGAAAGCGGCTATCTATCCGATGCACTTGTGGTTGCCGAGCGCCTACACCTATGCGCCATCGGTTGTGACCACATTCCTTGCTGCAACTGCAACCAAGGCTGCAGTCTATGTCATTCTCCGTTTCCTGTTTTCGGTATATCAGCCCGGTTTCATATTCGAAACGCACACGCTGGAATTCGTCATCATCCCGCTTGCACTTGTCGCCATGTTCGCAGCTTCGATTATAGCAGTTTTCCAGCAGGACCTTAAAAAGTTGCTCGCCTATTCAAGTGTTGCCCAGATCGGTTACATGATGCTGGGCATCGGCTTTGCCAATGCCAGTGGGTTGACTGCAGCCATCATACACCTCTTCAATCACGGCATCACCAAGGGTGCCCTGTTCATGGTGGTCGGCGCTTACGTAATGCGCGCCGGTGGCAGTTTCTGTGACAGGCTGAACGGTATCGGCAGACAAATGCCGGTGACCAGTGCTGCTTTTGTAATCGGCGGTCTCAGCCTGATTGGTGTGCCGGGTACAGCAGGGTTTGTTTCCAAATGGGTGCTGATGCAGGCAGCTTTTGAAAAGGGCTGGTGGTGGATGGCAATTCTGATTGTTGCATCTTCTTTGCTGGCGGTCATTTACGTCTGGAAAATCGTTGAACTCCTCTACCTACAGAAGCCGGAGCAGGAAGCTGAAGCAAAGGAAGCACCGGCATCCATGCTGGTTCCGATGTGGTTGTTGGCAATTTGCTGTATCTGGTTTGGTTTCAATACTGAAATAACCATTGGTTCGGCGCAGGTTGCTGCCGAAAGCCTTTTGGGAGGTTCGCGTTGATGGATACGAATTTCGCGATCCTTCTTTCCATGCTGCTGCCTTCGTTGGCTTGCGTCAGCAACATGCTTCACGGTGACGATCGTGCCAATCTGCGGGATGGCATTACGTTCCTTGCTGCACTCGGAACATTTTCAAGCGTAGCATTCATCCTGTTCACCAATGGCGGAACACCCACAGAGCCGTTTACAATCCTTACGGTCATGCCCGGACTGGAAATTGCCTTTGCAATTGAACCACTTGGCCTGCTTTTCGGACTCATCGCATCAGGTCTGTGGTGCGTGACCCATCTCTATGCAGTCGGCTATATGCGCGGCAACAACGAGGCCGGTCACAGCCGTTTCTTTGCAGCGTTTTCCTTTTCTATTGCAGCCACTCTTGCAATTGCATTTTCAGCAAACATGTTCTCGCTGTTTGTCTTCTATGAGGTTTTGACACTCGCCACGTACCCGCTGGTTGCACACAAGGGGACCGAAGAGGCAAAGCGCGGGGCGCGGGTATATCTCGGTATTCTGATGGGGACTTCAATCGGCTTTCTGCTGGTTGCAATCGTCTGGACCTGGTTCCTGGCAGGCACACTGGATTTTACCGCAGGCGGTATTCTGGATGGCAAGGTTGAAGGTGCGATGATCGCCATACTGCTTGGTCTTTATGCATTTGGCATCGGCAAAGCAGCACTCATGCCGTTCCACCGCTGGCTGCCTTCTGCCATGGTTGCACCGACACCGGTATCCGCACTGTTGCACGCCGTAGCAGTTGTAAAAGCAGGTGTGTTCACCATGCTCAAAGTCGGCATCTATATTTTTGGGATTGATTTCTTAGCAACGAGCGGCGCCTCGGAATGGTTGATGTGGCTGGCAGCGTTTTCCATCCTCGCCGCATCAATTGTTGCCATGACAAAAGACAACCTGAAAGCGCGATTGGCATACTCGACGGTGAGCCAGCTTTCCTACATTACGCTGGGCATGGCGCTTGCCACATCCATGGGAGCACTAGGCGGCGGGCTTCACATTGCCATGCATGCATTTGGCAAGATAACACTTTTCATGTGCGCGGGCTCGATTTATGTCGCGACGCATAAAACAAATATTTCCCAGATGACCGGTCTGGGCCGTGCCATGCCGTTCACCTATGCAGCATTTCTGGTTGGCGCACTTTCGATTATTGGGCTGCCACCACTGGGTGGTTCCTGGTCAAAATGGTATTTGATGGTCGGTGCGGCTGACAGCGGTCAGCTTCTCATGATTGGCGTGTTAATGGTCAGTTCATTGTTGAACGTGGTGTATCTCGTTGCGCCCGTTGCAAAAGGTTTTTACCTCAGTTCACCGGAAAATGAGGAACTGGCAAAAAAAGGAATTTCGGAAGCACCGATGTTATGCGTGGCGCCTCCGGTTTTTG
>JBCCYR010000155.1:0-6534 GCA_039189355.1 Pseudomonadota bacterium | reverse complement strand
TTTTACACCACTTGCCACACAGAGCCTGATCAACTCCAGATGGCAGGATGGCGGTGTGATGATGTCAACGAGATCAGGAGAAGCCTCTTTCAACATGTCGGCAGCGTCATCAAAAGCGGGCAGGCCAGTAGCCTTTGCTTCATCCAAATTCAAACTTGATGAGGCGACAAGTTCCACGCCTTCAATGCGTCGCCATGCGTCATAGTGAAATTGGCTAAAGTAACCCGTTCCAATGCATGCGGTTTGTATTTTGGTCATTTTGGATATCAAGCCACAAGTTTGTTCATGACAGCATCAGAAGCCTGTTTCGTGGTTGCATTGCCGCCCAAATCTCTTGTGACGTGGGTCGCATCGGATAGAACTGAATTAACGGCATTTTTCAGCAAAACAGCATCTTCAAGCAAGGATTGGTTGTCATGCCTGTAGCCGAGCCATTCAAGCATCATTGCCGCAGATAAAATCATGGCAACCGGGTTTGCTGTTCCTTGTTCCGCAATATCCGGTGCGGAACCGTGACAAGGTTGAAAGACAGCGTGATCATCACCGATGTCCGCAGAAGGTGCGATGCCAAGCCCTCCCATAAGACCGGCACCAAGGTCTGATAATATGTCACCAAACATGTTTTCTGTGACCATAACATCAAATTCCCATGGCTTTTGTATCATCCATAATGCCATGGCATCTACATAGGCATGATCAGACTGGATATCAGGGTATTTCGCTGCACGTTCTTTGAATATGTTTCGGAAAAAAGCGAACGCACGAAAAACATTAGCCTTGTCAACGCATGTCACGTGCCCCTTGCCAATGCCAGTCGCTTTCCTCTGCCTTGCGAGATTGAAAGAAAAATCAAACAGTTTCTCACTTATCTTCCGGGTTATTAAAAGTGTTTCGCTTGCTTCATTTTCAGTTACTGTGCCATTTCCCATGGAATGGAAAAGACCTTCGGTGCTTTCGCGTATGAGGACAAAATCTATTGTTTCCCCATTGGGACGGGCCAATGGGGAAAACTTGGCATCCCGTACGGTGACGGGGCGTACGCCCGCATAAAGATCAAATTCCTTGCGCAACTCTATCTGGGGAGCAATTTCTGTACCGTCAGGGTAGCGGATATCCGGCAGACCCATCGCAGAGAGCAATATGGCATCGCTTGCCTGAGCCACTCTAAGTGAATGATCAGGAAGAGATATTCCCGTTTCTTCATAGTGCTTGGCGCCAGCAGGCAGAGTGTGAAAGCTTAATGCATAACCGGCATTTTTTGCCTGCAGAAATTCAAGAATTTCAAGCGTTGGGGCCATGATTTCCGGTCCAATGCCATCGCCTTCAAAAACTGCAATTTTAAAACTCAATGTCATTCCTGCCTGCCGTTTTTGATGATTGGAGGTAGTCTCGTTCTGCGTATTTCCATAGTTTGAAAAATAGAATTTGACAATCAATTTTTTAATGTATACGTAAATTTAGATATTAATGTATGTGCAAGGGAGGAAATCATGAGGCATACATTCTTAAAGTTGGCAACTGCAGCTGTAATGACATTGGGTATTGGCTCTTTTGCCTCCGCACAGGAATATCCATTCCGCGATATAACAACCGCAGTCGTCTGGGGTGCTGGTGGCGGGACTGACACAATCAACCGCATGATCATGTCCGAGATGGAGAAGCATTTGCCGGTTGGTATCTCGGTTATTAATCAGACAGGTGGTGTGGCAGGTTCAAATGGCATGGTCTATGTAATGAACCAGCCGGATGATGGTTACACACTGGTCGGCCTGTCAGAATCCAATGTAACCGCTGCAGTACAAGGCGGGTGGGATCAAAAGTTCTCTTTCTGGCATCCGTTCATCGTTGGCGGTTCGCCTGATCTGATATCGGTACCGGCAAATTCACCACACAATTCACTGGAAGATCTCGTGAATGCAGCAAAGGCTGCTCCGGGCACAATTCCAGCCGCTGCGTCCGGCTCGGGCTCCATTCATCATCTGAATCTGCTGGCCATTGAAAATGGTTCAGGAGCAAAGTTCAAATTTGTACCTTACAAGGGGTCTGCACCAGGCCAGGAAGCCGCAATTGCTGGCGAAGTTGATCTGGTAGTAACCTCGCTTGCTGAGCAGGCACCACTTATTGCCGGTGGCAAGTTAAAGCCCCTTGCCATGCTCACGCCGGAAGCTGCCGAATTCAACGGACAGACAATCCCGTCAGCATTTTCAATATACGATGGTCTCGACAAATACCTTCCGTTGAAACAGGCTATCGGTTTTGCAGTGCACGCCTCTGCAAGTGACGATGCAAAATCGGCACTTACAGCAGCATTTGACAAAGCTATTTCTTCTCCCACGGTGGCCGAATGGGCAAAAGCAAACAACTACGATGTGTCAGGCAAATCAGGTGCTGAAGCGTCTGCAATCTTTTCAAAACTGGAAAGCACATTCGCATGGACACTTTGGGAATTGGGCGCTGCAAAAGTCGATCCTGCAACTTTGGATATTCCAAAACCTTGAGTCAGAAGGCAATCTCCCAATAATCTGACTCCGATCTGGTCAATCGCATGATTGGCCAGATTATTTTCAGGGCACTGTTCATGGATGAGAAAACCGTATTGCGCGTCAGAGATTTCTGGACTTCACTGTTCCTGATCACGGTTAGCTGTTTCTTTCTGTATCAAACATCCGATATTCCGTTCTTGAATACCCAAGTCGCAGGTGTCGATGCGGCAGACTGGTACAATTCAGCAGCCCTTGTACCCTACGGGATATTTGGCGGCATGTTGCTGCTTTCGATTGTCCTGTTGTGCATTGCAATCAGGGATGGAGGCGCAAAACATGCACTGCAATCAGTGGGAATTGGATATTCAGGTTCAGAACTGGCCAGAACGCTTTGCATAAGTATCATTCTGTTTTTCTATATTTTCGGGCTTGTTCCACGCGTTGACTTTATACTCTCTTCAAGCCTGCTGATCACGGCCATGATCTGGGGGTTTCATAATGGAAACCGACAGGCGATGTTGATCTGCACAGGGATTGTTTCCGTCGTGTCTCTTTATGCATTTATCCTGCATTTCCCAAGAACGGAATGGGCAAAACCGCATGATGATGACTGGGTAACACTGTGTGCGTTTCTGCTGCTCACGGTGGTTATGTTTTCATTTGAAAAACGCGCAGGCAATATTTCTGCAGTTACCAAAATCACACCGTTTGTTGCAATACTCGCGCCATTGATTTTGGTTTCAGCAATGGCATTCGGTTTCAGGCAAAATGTGCCAAATCGTACGGGGCTGATTTTCTCCCAGATTGAGTATCACTATTACGTATCGCTACGACCGGTCTGGCAGGGCAAGCCATAATGGAGTTCGTTTTTATTCAGCTCCTCGAGTTTGGCTCATCCCTTTATGGTCTTGTCATCGACCCGGTCACCTATGTTTATCTTGTCCCTGCGGTTTTTCTCGGCATTGTTTTTGGTGCATTACCCGGTTTAACTGCCACACTTGCAGTAACAATTCTGACCGGTTTTTTTGGAAACAAATTCCCGCTCGACCAGGCCTTGATTGCTTTGATAGGCGCTTATGTGGGCGCCATTTATGGCGGCTCATACCCCTCCATTCTGCTCAACATTCCGGGCACTGCTGCATCTGCGGCAACAGCGATGGATGGCCACCCCCTGACCAAACAGGGGCGTGGAGGGGAGGCGCTTGGTATCACAACAACCGCCTCTTTTATCGGTACATTGTTTGGAACGTTTTGCTTGTTGATTTTTATCTGGGTATTGCTGTTTATTTCCAAGAATATTGCCTCACCTGAAAAAGCGCTTCTTGCATTGTTTGGTATTTTGCTCTCGGGGACCCTGATGTCGAAGGACCTTGTGATAAAGGGCTGGATATCAGGGTTGATTGGTCTGGCGATGGCCATGGTAGGGCTTGATCCAATCCTCTCAGAAGAACGTTATACATTTGACTGGTCCTATCTTCTTTCAAGTTTTCAGGTGGTTCCGGTATTGATGGGCGCATTTGCCATTCCGCAAATCATGGATGGCATGCGGGCAGCAATAAGCGTTGGCGAATTGCCCAAAGTCCAACGCATTCGGCCGCAATTAAGCGAAGTTAGAAAACGCCTGCCGACCATTCTTCGCAGCGGTGGCATCGGTACAGGTGTGGGTGCCTTGCCGGGTGTAGGGGAAGATGTGGCTGGCTGGGTTTCCTATGGGGTCGGCAAAACAACATCAAGGGAAAGCAAGTCATTTGGCAAAGGCTCTGTCGATGGTTTGATATCTGCAGAAGCTGCCAACAATGCTGCGATCGGTGGTGCGCTTATTCCACTGCTTGTTTTGGGTATACCGGGATCGCCGCCTGCAGCAGCACTACTTGGTGCATTGAAGATCAACAATGTGATACCAGGGCCGACTATTGATCCTGCAATCATCATTCATATTGTCGCTGTCCTTGTTATGGCATCGGTTACAATGTTTTTGATGGGGCTCTTCACCGCCAAAATCTTCATCATGATTTTGCGCACACCCAAGACCGTATTTCTTCCAGTCGTAATGATACTGACAACCATTGGATCATTTAGCGTTGGCGGCGGCATCAATGATTTGTTTCTGATGTTTGGCGTTGGAATACTCGCCTACGCCATGAACCTGATGCATTATCCGATTGCACCGCTCGTGATTGGCGTCATCCTTGGTGGCCTTTTTGATGAAACCTTCCGCCGCTCGTTACTGATATCAGATGGTGACCTCAGCATATTTGTAACACGCCCCGGTGCAGGAATATTACTGGGCTTAAATATTTTACTGATCTTAAGTCAAATACCTGTTTTCAAGTCGCTACCCGCACGCCTTTTTAAAAGAGGACAAAAAGCATGAAGTTTGCTGTATGCGTAACCTTCAACATTATCCCTGACCATTGGGATCAGTTTCTGAAGCTGATGAATGAGAATGCAGCCAATTCACTTGCTAATGAGGAAGGATGTATTCAGTTCGATGTCTGTACAGATGAAGCATGTCCCCATGAAGCATTTCTCTATGAAATCTACACATCACCAGAGGCATTCCGGTTGCACCTGCAATCAGACCATTTCAGGAGTTTTGATTTGGCAGTTTCAAGCATGATAAAAGACAAACACATCAAGACTTATTCAAGGGTGAAATAAATGGAAAAACTCTGGGAAGTCTATGCACTGAAATACGCAGAACGAAATACGCGTACCCGTGCAGACAGTTTCATTTTTGATGACGATCATGCCAGCCCGCACGCGATGGACTATTTCATTTGGGTTTTGAAATCCGGTGACCAGACCATCGTGGTTGATACAGGCTATGACAGCGAAGAGGCCATGAGACGGAAGCGTCCTATTTTACGTGATCCGGCCAAATCTCTTGAAGCGGCAGGCATAAAGCCTGAAGATGTAACCACGGTTATTATCACCCATCTTCACTATGATCATGCGGGTGGCCTTGATCGCTATCCCAACGCTACTTTCCATCTTCAGAAATCAGAGATGGAGTATGCGACAGGTCCATGCATGTGTGGAGATGTTTTGCAAATGCCATTCACAGTCGAGCATGTGTGTGAGATGGTGCGTAAGGTTTACTCAGGCCGCGTTGTTTTTCATGATGGTGAGGGTAGTGTTGCAGCCGGGGTGACAGTGCATCGCATCGGTGGCCATTCGCGCGGGCTGCAGGCAGTGCGTATTAAGACGTCAGCAGGTTACCTTTGCCTTGCTTCTGATGCGTCTCACTACTATGAAAATTTTCTGCTGCAAAAACCATTCCCGATTGTTGTCGATCTTGAGGACATGGTCACCGGGTTTGACACAATTCAAAAGCTTGCCTCAAGGCAATCGCTTGTTATTCCTGGCCACGACCCGATTGTAACGCAAGCGTTCCCGGCATTTGGAAATTCAGGCTTTGTATGGCGGCTCGATCCGGGGCCATCCGGCAAGATCAAGGGAATTGGCTGATGCTGCTCGGATGCATTGGCGACGATTTTACAGGTTCAAGTGACATTGCCAACACATTGGCAAAGGGTGGCATGGCGGTTACTCAATATAACGGTGTTCCGGACAATCCGGCCCACGACAATGTTGAAGCAGGTGTTGTCTCGCTTAAATCACGCACCGCTCCCGTTGCCGATGCGGTTGAAGAGTCGCTCAAGGCTGCAACAAGGTTGACTGATCAGGGATGTGAGCAGATTTTTTTTAAATATTGCTCTACATTTGATTCAACCAAACAAGGCAATATCGGTCCGGTAGCAGATGCACTTGCCGGAAAACTGGGGGAAGACAGGGTTTTGTTCTGTCCGGCTTTTCCTGCAACCGGACGTTCTGTTTATCAGGGTAATCTTTTTGTTGATGATATCCCTCTCAGTGAAAGCGGCATGAAAGACCATCCGTTGACACCCATGACGGATTCAGATTTGCGCCGATGGCTTCAACATCAAACAAATTCGCAGGTTAAGCACATTCCCTTTTCGATTGTACGTCAAGGCGAAAATGCAATAAGCGAACACATCGAAATCACGGGTCCCGGTTATTATATTGC
>JBCCYR010000154.1:0-6554 GCA_039189355.1 Pseudomonadota bacterium | reverse complement strand
GTCTGTTGGTCATTACATCACACAAATGGCAGTGCAGGATGGCAGAGAGGTAATCGGAACTGCATCACAGGCAAAAGCGGAAATAGTCCTTTCTGCCGGTGCTGCCGCCTGCATCGATTATCAAAAGGAAGATGTTGGCGAGCGTTTACTTGAACTGACAGAAGACAGGGGGGGTGACGCAATCATTGACATGGATTTCTCGTCAACCTTGCGCCTGATCCCTTCCCAGGCCTTGAAAGCCAAAGGCAGCATTTACTGTTATGGTTCCAATGATATGGGTGAACTTGGCGTTTCTTTCAGGGACTTGTTGTTCAAGTCGATCAGCCTGCGGTTCTTTCTTGTATACGAGTTGACTGTGGAAGAAAGACTTGCAGCAATCGCCCGACTGCAGAAATTCATACGCTCCGGCACCGCGGTTACCCGTATCAGTCATGTGCTTCCTTTTGATGAGATTGTCAGGGCACATCAGCTCGTGGAAACCGGGCAGGCAACCGGCAATGTTGTACTGGAACTTTGAGACTTGCCTTGGCAGGCTCAATAGGGCATCTGGTTCATCATGACGAAATTGACACCCCGCAATCTGGATCATCTGGTTCTTCCGGTGCCAAGCCTTGAGATTGCCCGAACGAGGCTTGATGCGCTTGGCTTCACTGTCGCGCCAGATGCGCGGCATTTGTTCGGATCAGAAAACTGTTGTGTATACTTCAACAACGGAACCTATCTTGAACCGTTGGCGATTGGCCATCGTGAAACGGTAGAAGCGGCGATAAACAAGGGCAACACGTTTCTTCGCCGTGATTACGGCTTCCGCTTCAGGAATGGCGACAATGGCTTTTCTGCCGTTTGTTTTACCGGCGCAGACGCAAAATCGGAAAAACGTGGTTTTCGCCATGCCGGATATCAGACAGGCAAGATTGTGACCGTGAAACGTCCGGGACTGAAAGTCCGGGCCATGTTTGCTATGGACGAACGCGCTCCGGATATCACACTCTTCCGGTGTGAAAGACCGGACGGACCGCCATCCTTCCCAGACAAACTGGTTAATCATCCAAACGGTGCGATCAAGATCGCGCGTGTCGCGCTATATGAAGACGAGCCATCCGATTTCCAGTATTACATGCAAACCATTTCAGGCGTGCGTGAAGTCCGCTCGCACTCTTTCGGGCTTGATATGGAACTGCCAAATGCAACGCTTTCCGCATTGAATGAAAGCGGTATGAAGACCTTTTATGGAGTTGAGGATGTGCCTCAAGGCAGGGGTATGCGGGCTCTTGCCTTTGATATTGAAGTGTCTGACCTGAAACATGTCGCGGAACTGCTTGCATCCAATGATATTCAGTCGCGTGAAATCAGCTCCAGACTTGTCGTAACGCCAGATAAGGGGCAGGGCGCTTTGTTGGCCTTTGTTGAATCCAAAGCATGACAAATCAGCAAAAAGAAATCCGTGTTGGTAAGGTCAATTTTGCCAATAATGCTCCTGTCTCGTTCATTGTCGGCCCTTGCCAACTGGAAAGCCGGCAACATGCTTTTGACATGGCAGGCAATATCAAGGAGATCTTTGGCAGGCTGGGTGCCGGGTTTGTCTACAAGTCAAGCTACGACAAAGCCAACAGGACCAGCATAGGTGCCACTCGCGGCACTGGCCTGAAAGACTCAATGCCGATCTTTGAGGATTTGCGGAAAGAGCTTGGTATACCTGTTCTGACGGATGTTCACACGGAAGCGCAATGCGGTCTTGTCGCGCCCTATGTGGATGTGCTGCAAATCCCTGCCTTTTTATGCAGGCAAACAGACCTTCTAGTTGCTGCGGCAACAACCGGCAAGGTTGTGAATGTCAAAAAGGGGCAGTTCCTTGCACCTTGGGACATAAAGAATGTAGCCAAAAAGGTTGCCGACAGCGGTAATGAACAGATTTTGTTGACGGAACGCGGAGCAAGTTTCGGATACAATACGCTTGTCTCTGACATGCGCGCATTGCCCCAGATGGCCGAAACGGGCTACCCGGTAATTTTCGATGCAACGCATTCGGTGCAGATGCCAGGTGGCCTTGGCGGTTCCTCTGGCGGCGACAGAACAATGGTGCCCCCACTTGCCCGTGCCGCGGTTGCGGTCGGGGTGGCAGGTGTGTTCATTGAAACCCATGATGATCCGGATAATACGATATCATCCGATGGACCAAACATGGTCCCGCTCAGTGAACTTGAGCAATTGATTGGAAAGCTTATAGAAATCGATCAGCTGGTTAAAACGCGCTAGAACCTGGCGGACTGATTTGTCGAACCCAAGTTGTTTAAACGTTCGTCATAGATTTTCTCGAGGCATTCAAAATCCACTCTGCAATCATTTCGTTTTTTCAACCAAATGCTGTGTTGTGCAGATATGCTTTGAATCTTGTCGTTGCCACCAGCCTTCACAAGGGCATCTGCAAAGAGTTCTGCGAGTTTCTCGTCCTTGATCAGCAGGTTTTCATTGTTGCAGATTGCCATTTCGCTGGGAATTTGGGCATTTGCGCACGAAAATGATTGAGCATTTGCAGTGGTTGATACCTGAATGGCTGGTGTTGCAAACGCAAGAATTAGTGCGGAATACGAAATTTTGGTCGTGAGATTACGCATGGGGGAATACGCCTCCTGATATTTTTTGTAAAAACTATCGTTAAATTTTGCAGGTGGCGGGACGAAAATCGGGCGATTTTGCGATTTTCGGGGCAAAAATATTCCAGCGGTCTTTCAGATTGCGACCGGCTTGGGTAGAAGCATGCGTAAAATGACCTCCCAGATGAAAGAAAACACACCCATGACTGCCATCATTGATGTCCATGCCCGCGAAATTCTCGACAGTCGCGGCAACCCCACCGTTGAAGTTGACGTTTTGTTGGAGGACGGCTCTTTCGGTCGTGCGGCTGTACCATCTGGTGCATCTACCGGGGCCCACGAAGCGGTCGAGTTACGGGATGGCGGAAGCCGTTATTTAGGTAAAGGCGTTACAAAAGCGGTCACTGCAGTAACCGAAGATATCCAGGACGCAATCATCGGGATGGACGCAATTTCGCAACGCCTGATTGATCACACCATGATCGAACTGGACGGCACCAGCAACAAGGGAAAACTGGGGGCAAATGCAATCCTTGGCGTTTCGCTGGCCGTTGCAAAAGCTGCGGCGGAAGCCTCAGCCTTGCCACTATACCGTTATGTGGGCGGCCCGAATGCCAAAACACTGCCGGTTCCAATGATGAACATCATCAATGGTGGCGAGCATGCAGACAATCCAATCGATTTTCAGGAATTCATGATCATGCCGGTTGGTGCGGACACCATGGCGGATGCAGTTCGAATGGGCGCAGAAGTATTTCATACCCTCAAAAAGGAACTCTCCAGCCAGGGGCATAACACAAATGTCGGCGATGAGGGCGGATTTGCACCCAATATTGCAAGTGCACCCGATGCCCTCGATTTCATCATGAAATCCATTGAAAAGGCAGGGTACAAGCCTGGCGAAGAAATCCATCTTGCGCTTGATTGTGCCTCAACCGAGTTTTTTAAGGATGGTAAATACGTTCTGGAAGGCGAGGGACGTGTGCTTGAGCCGGAAGCAATGGCGGATTATCTTGCGGAACTCATAGGCAAATATCCAATCATCTCTATCGAAGACGGCATGGCTGAAGATGACTGGGATGGATGGAAGTCAGTCACGGATAAGATCAGTGACAAATGCCAACTCGTTGGTGATGACCTCTTCGTAACAAACCCGGAACGGTTGGCGAGCGGCATCCAGATGGGGGTTGCAAACTCCATTCTGGTCAAGGTCAACCAGATTGGTTCTCTTACAGAAACGCTTGATGCAGTGGAGATGGCGCACAAGGCGGCTTATACGGCAGTGATGTCACACCGTTCCGGCGAAACCGAAGACGTTACCATCTCTGATCTGGCTGTTGCGACCAATTGCGGTCAGATTAAAACCGGCTCTCTTGCGCGCTCCGACCGGTTGGCAAAGTACAATCAGCTATTGCGGATTGAAGAAGAATTGGGACAAGCAGCCCAATATGCCGGCACATCCATTCTGAGATAGATGCAAATTAACCATAGCACTTAAGAGTTGGCTAACCATGCCTTAATCCGCTTGATCAGATTGAAGGCAAGGCTTATCTTCAAGCACAGATGCGGAACACAGTGGTCGGAATGATCGGCCATGCCATGTATTGATCCATTTGGGAATGGCTCAACATAACATGGCAACAGTCTGGAGTTTGAGAAATGCCCGTTTCCGCATCCCGCCGTCCATTATTACTTGTCGCAGCCATATTCGCGTTTACTTCGTTTGGAGTTGTCGAATATCATGGTGTTGTTTCGACCACTTTGGTTACAGAAGCCAATGCAGGAACAAAGTTCCGCAATAACCGTTCAAAAGGAAAATTCAGAAACGGACAACGGTTTCGCAATTCCGGCGTAAGGCTTGGAGCCCGTCGTGGTGACAGGCGGTTCATCCAGCGCAAAGGTGACATTGCGCGAAGAAACGAGCGTGTGGTGATCGAAAACCAGTTGCAGTCTGCACGCCGTTCCAGCTCTGTATTGGCAAATCCGAGGCGTTCATCGTTCAGCACACCACTCATCATTGATGGCTTCGGCGGCAACAATTCCGGAGTTTTCTTCAGAGGTAATCGCAGGGATCGCCTGTTTATCGAGCGCAGAAATGACATCGCACGCCGCAATGAAAGACTGGTTATTGAAAACGAACTTCAGTCTGCACGCCGTTCCGGTGCGGTGCTTGCAAACCCGAATACATCCTTCGGTGACGCGCTGGTTCTGGATCCAAGGCGTGAAGGCGTTTTGTCCGCAGGAGTAGATGATAACGGAACTGCAGGCTTGGTGACTCGCAACGTCCAACCTTGCCCAAAAAAATACAATTGCGGATACCGCATTTATTCAAACGGCACTGGTCCGCGGATTATCACACCGGGTGTTGCGGCAGGTAACGGCCTTCCCGAGTTCGACGGCATATCCGGCCCTGTCATCATCACACCTTACAACTAGGTGTTTTGATCCAGATTGCTGCGGCTTAAATACAAAGCCAGTGCAGCAGCATTCGAGACATTGAGAGATTTTATCGCTCCGGGCATGTCAAGCCGCACGAGATGATTGCAGGTTTCTCTCGTTTTCTGACGCAGGCCCTTGCCTTCGGCTCCCAGTACAAGGGCAATTTTTTTCTGTGCGGAAAGTTCTTCCATCGGAATGGCTTCCTCACTGTCCAGACCGAGCGTTGTAAATCCTGATTTATCCAGTTCCAGAAGGGTTTCAGAAAGGTTGCGGACTTCTATGTGGTCGATCAAGTCAAGGGCACCGGATGCTGATTTCGCGAGAACGCCACCCTCTGCGGGAGAGTAGCGGCTGGTTGTTATGATTGCGCCGGCGTTGAGCGCTACGGCAGAACGCATGATGGCACCGACATTGTGCGGATCAGTCACCTGATCCAGCACCAGTACCAGATCCGTATCATCCAGTTCAGCTATGTTTTTACGGGGCAGGGGCTCTGTGTGTAAAACAACTCCCTGGTGTACTGCATCAGAACCGACCATGCGATCCAGTTCGCCTGGCATTTTTTCATATACCGGGACAGCAAAATCAATCGCGATTCCATCCTGCAGGCGGGTCAATCCATTCTTTGTTGCATGCAGCGCAATCTTCGTTCGGCGGATATTGTTGAGCGCAGCACGCACTGTGTGCAAGCCATAAAGATATAACTCGTCTGCGCTCTCGCGCTCGACTTTTCGACGGACTGTCTTGCGATGCGTGCCGGAAGCATCCCGCCTTGCCCTCCGCTTTTTGGCGTGGTGGGTATTGTGGGCTTCGCTCATCGTTTTTTTGCTGTTTTCATCACTCATGGACGCCACGTACACATGCTAGATAACAGCGGTCAACTCAGGCCTGAAAAAATACCAGATTTACTCGCCAAAAGCGTTTTTCATATGTTGACAGTGGGACAGCGTGGCGGCATAACGCGCGTCAGGCTTCGAACCAACCATTTGAAGCCCTTGCGTTGTTTTCGCAAACTTTCTGGCACCGCCATCATGGAGGAGTGTCCGAGTGGTTAAAGGAGACGGACTGTAAATCCGTTCGCTATGCGTACGCTGGTTCGAATCCAGCCTCCTCCACCATCGGCGGCACCGGAACAGGCATATCAAGCCTTGGAAATGCGGGTATAGCTCAATGGTAGAGCAGTAGCCTTCCAAGCTAAATATGCGGGTTCGATTCCCGCTACCCGCTCCAAAGACTCACGACAGCGATGCCAAAAAAGTCTGAACAGCAAAGCCTGTATTACTTTTGTCTTTTGGCTTGGTCTAAAAGGCTAGGCTTTTTCAGTTTTTTCTCTACTGTTCATATTCAATTATCCCCTTGAACTCAACGCTGTCTGCGTATATCAGGACGTCCATTCCTAACCTAAATCACTGTAAAAATCCGGAAAATTAGAAATGGCAAAAGAGAAGTTTGAGCGGAACAAGCCGCATTGTAACATTGGCACGATTGGTCACGTTGACCATGGCAAGACGACGTTGACGG
>JBCCYR010000153.1:0-6565 GCA_039189355.1 Pseudomonadota bacterium | reverse complement strand
GTTTTCCAGTTCTACTCTAAACATTGCATTAGACAATGCCTCTACAATCTTACCATCTTGTTCTATGGAGGCTTGTTTTGCCATTACGCAGCTTGAGTCAACACTCTTTCTGAATTTTTCAAGATCGGCGGGGTTTTTGAATTTTTCTAGATTGGCAATGGGGTTCGACAGAAGGTCTGCGGTTTCCGCTGCTGCCATTGCTTCCAATACGCTGGCGTTGTTGCCGTCCCCACACGAAAGCTCTACGCCTTCCAGTGTGCAGCCTTGCGCATTTGCACTGCCAGATAGACCTTGTGCAAGCAAGATTGCTGCTGTGATGGTGAGAATGGCAGGCATGCGCATGTATTTTCCCCTGGAAAATTTTTAATTTCGATTTTTTTGACGATTGTCAGGATTTGAGTCAAGCGCAACTGTGCTATGGGTTGGAGCCAATGACTGAAATTCTTTTTTACCATTTGACTGAACGGACGCTGGAACAGGTTTTGCCCGGACTTGTTGAAAAATCGCTTGCAAGAGACTGGAAGGTTGTCATTCAGGCCGGCTCACAAGAACATGTAGAAGCTATTGACGCACTGCTTTGGACCTGGCGTGACGAAAGCTTTTTGCCACACGGCTCAATTCGTGATGGTACGGAAAGACTGCAAACCGTCTGGCTTACAACGGATGATGATAATCCCAATCATGCCAAAATCCGCTTTCTGGTGAATGGTTGCGGGATTGATGATCCATCGGATTATGACCGCATTGTCTACATGTTTGATGGCCATGACAATGCATCAGTAGAACATGCAAGAGACCGCTGGAAGTTTCACAAGAGCCAGGAAGAGCATGACCAGACTTACTGGCAGCAAACTGCAAATGGCGGCTGGGAGAAAAAAGCTTGATGGATACAAAGGATCCGGAATTCCTCAAACGGCGCGAAAAGGCGATGGCTGAGGTTCAACTGCTGGACAAGGATGTCATTCACAACAATCCTGAACGCGAAGCATTCTTTGAAACTGTCTACGACCGCGCAGAGGGTGATGCAGCTGCCGTGCCTTGGGCCGATTTGGCGGCGAAGCACAAATTGGCAGAATGGCTCGAGGCAAATCCTGACCACAAGGGACGCGCAATGGATGTTGGCTGTGGTTTGGGTGATAATGCTGAAGCTCTGACGGAAGCTGGTTATCAAACATCCGCTTTTGATTTTTCTCCCAAGGCAATTGATTGGGCTACAAGCCGCTTCCCCGACAGTTCCGTGGAATATCGCATAGCTGATTTGTTCAATTTGCCAGCGGAATGGGATCAGGCATTTGAACTTGTACATGAGTGTTATACGCTGCAATCCATACCACCTGAAACACTTGAAAAATCAATTCCGGCAGTCGCCAATCTTGTTGCTCCAGGCGGCATTCTCCTGGTCTATACACGCATACGTCCGGAAGGGGGTGAAGTGGATGGCCCGCCATGGCCATTGGAAGAAGCAAAAGCCATGTCTTTTGATCTTCATGGATTGGAACTGGTTTCCAGGGAGGATTTTGAGCTTGAGCGTCCGGGCCGGACAATACCGCATGTATTTTGTGTGTGGCGGAGACCTGAATGAGGGCTTTGGGCGGCATTCTGCTGATGCTCGGAATTGGTATCGGTGCCGTTTGGCCTTGGGCGCAGTTGAACTTTTTTGGCAATAAAGTTGCGGAAATTGAATTTGCCAAGCCGACAAAAGACTCGATTGAAACCCGCACTGTTGTTTTGTCCAGATCAGATAACCCAGTGCGCATACAGTTTCAGGCCGCATATCAGGTTGGAGGAAAACTGCCTCCAGTCAAAATACCAGTGCGGATTGTAATAACGGACAGGGATGGAACACTTTTGTCTGGCATTATTTCTTTTCCCACCCGGGGCGCAGAAACCGGGCCTGAACAGGAAAAGGTTAGGGGAAGCACGCCCCTTGAGTTTGATGTCCTGAATGAGGGCGAACACAAACTTTCCCTGGCTTTGTCTGCAAATCCAAATAACGGTGGCATCCTTGTGCCGGATATCGCGGGAATAACAGCGACGGTTACCGCTAACGTGCCGGAACTGAGAGACGATTATAAGGCTTTGGCAGCAGCACTGGCACTGGCAGGTGTTTATTTGTTGTTGCGATCACGCAGAAACCGTCCCGGCTCCCCGCCAAAAACACCGCCAAGACAATGGGGCAGGGGTGAAACTTAACCGGGTTCCTCGTCGCAGCCTATCATGCATTTGACGCCGAACTGAAACGAAACCGGAAAATGACCCGGTCAGTAAAGGTCAATGATAATGTTTGAGCGTTCATCGACAAGTTGTTTGCCTGTTCGCCAGACATCCTTGCCTACCCATTCTTTGCGCAGGTTTTCGCGCCACGCGGGGTCCATTGCTGAATCTGTAAAATACCGCTCGAAGAAACGGTTGTTGTAGTAGTCGCGTTCGAATTTGGGTGCTGAAACTTCTTCATCAGAGAAGTAGTCGTAAGCTGTAGGTTCGTGAAACATCCATCGTGATGATCCGGACGCGATACGGTTTTCACCTTGTAAAAAGATCGGTACGCACATGGATAGACATACGTTGTTCGGGCCGACATGCGTTTCGATGACGTGTGACGGTTTCATCGCATTGATCTGTTCAATGACCTTGTTGCCTTCGATCAACGCACCACCGGGAGAGTTGAGATCGATGACAAACTTTCCGGTTTTCGAACCCCATTCGTTGAAGGCTTCCCTGAAGCGTGTTGCCATGGGAACATCGATGTCCGTATGCCAGGAAAGAATAACCGCATCCCCCTCTTGCGATACTTCAAGCCTGCCTAGGTCTTGGTAAATGCGCTGGTGATGTTGCCAATAAAGGAAAGCGGCAATCCCGATAAGGATTGGTAAAAGAATGAAAGTGACGTTGCGCGGCATGTTCCTGATTATACCGCTGCTTCAAGTTCTTCGCCAAGCATCATCCATTCCTCTTCGACACGAGTCAGCATTTTCTCTGCTTCAACTCTCTGTTTGGCGAACTTTGCAGCTTTTTCCGGGTAGTTTTCATAAATGCCAGGTGTGGCAAGGCTTGAATCAAGTTTTTGAATGGCTTCTTCAAGCTTTTGAATTTGCTTTTCTTTTTCTGAAATTTTTGCGCGTAACGGGGCAAGCTCCTTTCGCCGTTCTGCTGCCTGCTTGCGTGAACTGGTTTTTGAATTTTCAGATTGTAACCGGTTTCCGGCCTCAGGGTTTTCGGGTTTGTACGATTGCAAAACGAGCCGGCGATAGCTCTCCATGTCGCCATCATAAGTTCCAACCTTGCCATCATGAACCAGCCACAACCGGTCCATGGTTGCGTCAATCAGATGGCGGTCATGACTGATGAGTATGACGGCTCCGGCAAATTCATTTATGCCATGCACAAGGGCTTCCCTTGCAGCAACGTCAAGGTGGTTTGTCGGTTCGTCAAGGATCAGCAGGTCAGGGCCGTGGAAGGTGCACAGGCCCAGCAACAACCGCGCCTTTTCACCACCGGAGAGATTTGTACATTTCGTTTCCATGCGCTCATGGTTGAGACCCATTTGTGCCACCTTGGAACGCACTTGCGCTTCACCCGCCTGCGGCATCAGGGGGCGGACATGATCCACCGGTGTCTGGTCAGCATGCAAATCGTCCATCTGGTGTTGCGCAAACATGGCGACTTTGATCTTGGGTGCTCTCACTATGTCACCTTCAACATGCGGCAAGCGGTCCGACAGGAGTTTTGCGAAGGTGGACTTGCCATTACCGTTTGCACCGAGAAGTGCGATCCGGTCATCGGCATCGATGTTGAGTTTGATGCGTGAAAGAACTGGAGTATCCATCGCATATCCGCAAGATACGTTTTCCAGCTTGATCATGGGAGACGCGGAAATTCTCTCCGGTCCGGAAAAATTGAAAGGCATGGTGCCGGATTCTTCCAGCAATGCAGGCGGTTTAAGTTTTTCAATCGCTTTCAGTTTTGACTGTGCCTGCTTTGCCTTTGATGCCTTGTACCGGAACCGGTCAACAAACTTTTGCATGTGAGCGGCTTGTGCTTCCACTTTTGCCTGGGTCTTTTCCGCCAGTTCCCGCTGCTCGGCGCGTTGGCGTTCAAAACTGTCATACGTCCCGCGATAAAAGGTCAGCTTGTGGTTTTCCATATGCACAATGGAGTCGACTGCAGTATTCAGAAGGTCTCTGTCGTGACTGATAATCAGTACGGTGCCGGGATATCGCGCGATATAGGTTTCAAGCCAAAGCGTTCCCTCGAGATCGAGATAGTTGGTGGGTTCATCAAGTAGCAGCAAATCCGGGCGGGAAAACAGAACTGCTGCAAGGGCTACCCGCATGCGCCAGCCGCCCGAGAAAGAACGCGCAGGCCTTTGTTGCGCATGGTGATCGAATCCAAGACCGGCCAGTATGGTTGCGGCCCTTGCTTCGGCTGAGTATGCATCGATATCGCTCAGGCGCGCCTGGATTTCTGCGATACGGGTTGGTTCAGTTGTGCTTGCTGCTTCTGCCAACAGGTTTGTACGCTCCGTATCGGCTGCAAGTACAATTTCAATCAGGCTGTCTTCTGTTCCCGGTGCTTCCTGTGCAACCTGACCGATGCGCCAGCCCCTTGCCATTTCGACACTGCCTGTTTCACTGGGATGGTCCCCGGTGATGACCTTGAAGAGGGTGGTCTTGCCGCATCCGTTCCGGCCAACCAGCCCGGCACGCGTGCCTTTTGGCAGCGTCAGTGAGGCAGTTTCCAGCAAAGGTCTGCCAGCAATATGAACTGTGAGTTGGTCGAGTTTCAGCATGATCGTCTTGTGACTGTTTGGCGTGGTAAAATCAACACTTGAAGCCCAATCCGCTTCCCCGTATAAGCCAGCCAACTTCTCCCGAAATGTATAATTAAGACAGGATGAAAATCATGGCGATTGAACGCACATTCTCAATGATCAAACCGGATGCAACCAAGCGCAACCTGACAGGTGCAATTACAGCCAAGCTCGAAGAAGCAGGTTTGCGTGTTGTGGCATGCAAGCGGGTTCACATGAGCCTTGCACAGGCTGAAGCATTTTATGCAGTACACAAAGAGCGTCCGTTCTTTGGTGAACTGACAGAATTCATGTCTTCCGGGCCGACAGTTGTTCAGGTTCTTGAAGGTGAAAATGCCATTGCGAAAAACCGCGAAGTCATGGGCGCAACCAATCCTGCAGAAGCAGAAGCTGGTACAATCCGTGCTGAATTTGCTGAATCAATTGGTGAAAATTCCGTTCATGGTTCTGATGCTCCCGAAACCGCAGCTGAAGAAATCGCTTTCTGGTTCGGCGGAAACGAGATTGTAGGGTAACTCCTGCAAACCGCCATAGATGATCTTGAACCACTTGCAGCTTATCTGTGAGTGGTTTATGCGCCCCTCAATCGCTCAAACCGTTGCTCGGTAACAACGCTACCCCACTGGTCACCCTCCCATTCTTCGACGAGTTCAAATCCGTTTTTCTCGTAGAGGCGGCGAGCGGCATCAAGCCCCTCGAAGGTCCACAGAACACAACGTTCAAATCTCTGGGCGTCACAGAAGTCGAGTGCCAAGCCTGTTAAATTGTTTCCTATGCCTGTACCGCGCATGTTGTCATCAACGATAAACCAGCGCAAATGGGCAGTGTTGTTACCCAAATCTTCGCCGTCGATTGCAATTGAAGCGGAGATTTTATCATCTGATGAGACGTGCCAGATTTGGTTTTGCGGATTTTCCAAACGTGGGATAAAATCTGCAAGACCAGCGGCTACCTTGGCTTCAAACTCAGGTCCAAACCCGGAAGTTATGCTGTAATACCGCGCATGCATTTCAACAATTGAACCAATCAACCCTGGTTTGTATCCCGTTTCGATTTTCATGGTTTGACCCGCCCAGTTTTCCTATACTTGGAATCAGTTTAGCCGGAGATGCATATGCCTCAAGACCAAACCATTCTTTTCGTTTTGTTTGCTGGTGTGTTTGCAATGTTGCTCTGGGGCAGGTGGCGGTATGACATTGTGGCTTTTTCCGCCCTTCTGATCGCACTGGTTCTCGGCGTTGTCCCAACAGAAGAAGCCTTTTCGGGGTTTGGTCATCCGGCAACCGTCATTGTCGCATTGGTCCTGATTGTCTCACGCGGCCTTCAGAACTCAGGCGCGATCGACATCATTACAAGAAAAGTGATTGATACTGGGCGTGGGATCGGTGCGCATATTACGGTAATGGCGTCCACAGGCGCTGTTCTTTCTGCATTCATGAACAATGTGGCGGCACTCGCCCTGCTGATGCCGGTTGACATACAGGCCGCCAAGAAGGCGGGCCGCAGCATCCGGGCAACACTGATGCCGCTTTCCTTTGCCACGATTCTGGGTGGCCTTGTCACGCTCATCGGTACGCCCCCCAACATCATCATTGCCCAGTATCGCGAGACGACACCGGTTGGCGAGCCCTTTCAGATGTTTGATTTTGCACCGGTTGGCTTGATCTGTGCTGCCGTTGGAATTTTCTTTGTTGCCTTAGTTGGATGGCGATTGGTGCCCGGAAGTGATGAGAAGGTGGCTGAAAATTTCAGCCC
>JBCCYR010000152.1:0-6589 GCA_039189355.1 Pseudomonadota bacterium | reverse complement strand
CTGCATTTCAGGATGTTGTCGCACCACACATACCAATCCCGGATTTCCTTGTTCGGACCTGCCGCAACAGCGGAGGAAAACAACAAACCGATAAAACCTGCGAACAAAAACCGTAACCAGAAAGTCATGGATTTAGAGCCTTTCCTTTCGTTCAACTTGCATCGGAACCAGAATATTGGCAACACTTGAATACAGGCTGAATGGGGGTTGGTATGAAACATTCAAAGACAGGCGCATTCATTTTTTCAGTCGCCGTACTTTTTGCATCTGTGGAAACTGCAAAGGCTCAGGGGATTTCTCAAGCCGCGCGTGACTGGTGGGTAACATGTGATGACGAACTGTATTGCGTTGCAGAGACGCAAGGCGCATCTGCAAGCGATACCGACATGCAATTGAAACTTGAGCGCTTCAACAAACCGGACAACCGGATATTTGTAACCGTCAGCCCCGGACTTAAGCTTGAGCTTGGCATGCGTGTGGACATCAGCGTTCTTGGCGCCGACTATGAAGCAGGTGGAAAAATCAGCAAGATTTATAAAGGCAATGAAATGGCCTTTATTGAAAAAACCCGCAGTACACTGTTGAGCAAAATGCGCAAAGGCCGCAAGGGACAGGTCACGGTAAAATACGGCGGAGAAACCGGGACTGTCGTTTACAATGTTTCGCTCAGCGGTGTCACCACAGCCCTTCTGATGATGGATGAGGTGCAACGGCGCCTCGACCGCGTAGATGCAGCGGTCGCAATAGGGGGAGAACCCTCGGATTCACTTTCCACAGAAAGAGAACCGGAAGGCGATGAAATTGTTGGCGAAGATGGGCATGAGGATCAAAGCGAAGAAGCCTATGCCGCTGCAAACCCGCAAAACTCCAATCCGCAAATCAGCGATTTTTCTTCGGAAATCGGAGCTGGCGGATTGTTTTACACTGCAAACGATTTGCCTGAGGCGGTCATCATGCCCGGATACCGTACCTATGGTTGCGACATGGAAGGTCCGATGCAGGGTTTCGGTGCCAGGGCATTGGGTGCAGGCGCCGGAAGAGTGATCTACATGATCCCCTGTCACAGCGGGGATGTTAATGTCGAACATTATGTGGCGATGACGGCTCCACGGCACGGCAACTTTGCCAATACCTATGAATTCGAACTGCCCCTCGACTTCAACCAGCCGAACCGGCTAACCATCATCAACCCGGATTACGACGCCTCAACCGAAACCCTGACCTCGATTACCTACAGCAGTCCAAACTTCGACTGCGGGGTTTATGAAAAACATCAATATGTCGCCGAAAGTGATTTTTTCGAACTGGTCGAATATCGGGAGAAAACGGATTGCGATGGCGTAACCGGTCCGCCGGAAGGCTTTCCGCTGGTCTGGACCATTGACGAACTTGGACAGTAATCAGGTCTGTTGGAACCGGGTTTACTCGTTGGTAAAATCAAAAGGCTTTGACAATTCGCATTTTCTGCTATGAGCATCTGCTTGTGCCAAATCCGGCATTCAAACGGAATTCCTGATGTCCCGTACAACCGCAAATCTTTTACTCCTTGCTGCCGGAGCGATCTGGGGCATGGGCTTTATTGCCCAGCAAACCGCGATGGAAGACATTGGCCCGATGCTGTTCATTGCACTGCGCTTTCTGCTCGCCGGATTTGCGGTTCTGCCGTTTGCCATTGCAGAACTCAGGCGCGCTGATGGTCCATCCTATCTGTCAGCGGTCAAATCACACCGGAAAGGATTTTTCCTGGTTGGTCTTGCCTTCTTTTTCGGAATGGCATTCCAGCAGGTTGGCCTGATCGGTACGACAGTCACAAATGCCGGTTTTCTGACGGCTCTCTATGTGATCATGGTACCGCTTTTGATGGTGGGCATTTTCCGCACAGCCCAGCCGTTCATTATCTGGCCTGCGGCCTTGCTCGCCATTGGCGGTATTTACCTGCTCAGTGGGGGGAACCTTTTGACACTCAACTGGGGGGATCTGGCCGTGATTGTCGGGGCCGTGTTCTGGGCAGCACACGTTGTACTTACCGGCCGTGTCGGCCAGTCGACTCAACTTCCGGTCACAATGGCAACCACACAGTTTTTTGTGACGTCAGCAATCGCATTCGTTATGTTCCTGGTGCTTGTTCCCGCAGGTTTGGGCGAGAGCATCCCGACATGGAGCCAGTTTCTTGGGGCATTGCCGGAAATCATTTACGCAGGCACGATTGCCGGAGGACTGGGCTTCACACTTCAGGCCGTCGGTCAACGGTATACATCAGAAAGCGCGGCAGCAGTTCTCATTTCAACTGAAAGCCTGTTTGCAGCCCTGTTTGGTGCAATGTTCCTGGGAGAAAGACTGGTGTTCACCGGATACTTCGGCTGCGCGATGATATTCGCCGCAATTCTGCTGGTCGAACTGATGCCGAGGAAACAAACAGCCACGACATAAAAAAAGCGCCCCATGCGGAGCGCTTTGTTTGCCTGAAAGTTGGCGGATTACTTTATACCGATCGTACGGCCATACCTTGGATGGTAATAGCGTGTCCCGTGACCACGATAATAGTGTCCACGATGATAACCACGACGGTAATGCCTGCCGTAGCGATAGCCGTGACCGTAGTGCCTGCCATATCGATAGCCATATCCATGGTGCCGATACTTGCGGTACTTGCGGTGCTTTCGATAATGATGATACGCAATCGCACCACCGATGATCGCTCCGGCGATAATTGCACCGCGCTTGTGACGATGGTGAGCATCCGCACTGCCGACATTGACGGTCGACATCACAGGGACGGCGACAGCCAGCGCCAATAGGGGCTTTAAAAAGAAGTCTTTAAATGCATTCTGCATGACGTTTCCTTTCGTCAATTCTGAACGCCCCATTGCCCATCCTGATACTGTTATATCACAGTAACGTTATCTTAACCATTTGAATCTGAACGGGGGCTGAATGGGGCCGCAGACAAAATCGAATTTTGCGCGCTGTTCTGGATTTTGGACCTTTTGAAGACCGGCGCGAGCCGGTGTTGGCTCGCACCTGTTTCGGTTTCTGATCAGGCGTTTTGCATTTGCTGGACAGCTTCGTCAGTTGACCAGACAGCGTTTGCCAACATGCGGAAGTTGATCAGCGCAGCAAGGTATCCGTCACCTTCCGGCACTTGTGCCGCAGCGGTCGCGTCTTTCACAACTGCCACTTCAAAGCCGCCCTCAAGAAGGTCACGCAAATGCGCCTCAACACACAGGTTGGCTGACATGCCCGCAAGGATCACCTGGTCAATGCGCTGCTTGCGCAGTTGAAGGATCAGATCGTTATTCTGCGGCCCATAGACCTTGTGCGGGTTGGCAATGACGGTTTTGCCATCGTGGATATACTTCTTGTATTGGGGCATGAAGTCAGCGCCCGAATCCTCGAAGCCGTCCAGATTCAGCGGGCCTTTGCGGTCAAACATTTTGAGGTTGTGCATCACTTTCTCAAGGGCGCCCTCAAACTGCCAGCCATAGTCGGTCGGATAGTACCAGTGCGGAGAAATAAAGAGCTGAATGTCTGTCTCTTTTGAGGCAGCCATCAGGCGCTCGAGATTCTCGACGGTATTGTTTTCAACAACGCTCTTGCCGACAACGGGCCAGGTTACACCGTCCTCGCGCAGAAAGTCGATTTGCGGGTCTGTGATCACTACAGCCGTGCGCTTTTTGTTCAGAACCATGTCACTGGGTGGCAACGCAGGGTTGTCTGGCTCAGCATAAGGGCTTTCAGTTGCAGCCTGCGCGGAACCGGCAGAGCCGGCAATTGCAGCAGCAGCACCAGCCGCAGTGGCAGTAATGCCGCCACGCAAGGCATCTCGGCGAGTGATATTCTGATTGTCTTCGTACATTTCAATCTCCTTTCAGGACTATTTACAAAAGGAGAATTGGGATTAAGGATGTGCCTTTTTGTCCGGATTACGTGCCCTTGTTGACATTTATGTTGCTTATAATCCGAAAACCGTCTCATATAATCACATGGATACCGATTTCATTCTCAATCAAATGGAAACAGTCGCGGAACCCTTTGCCCTGTGTCAACTTCACGGCAACGGCGAACTCGGCCTCGACAAAACGCCATCGGCAACACTGCATTATGTCCTCGCTGGTCGTGGCGAGATTATTCTTCCCGGACAAAAACCGATTGAACTGCAAAAAGGCAGCCTGATCCTCATTCCGGCGCTCAGTGGCCATGTTATCCGGAGTTTCGGCAAGCCCGGAGACCCCTTGCCGGTATGCCGCCCGGCGGAACTGAATCTTGCGAATTTCATTGATGGCGATGAAGGGCAACAGGAAGAACAATTGATCGCAATCTGCTCGCGTGTTTCGTTGTCGTTACGCAGCCTTCACAATTTGATCGACCTTGTGCGCGTCCCGATAGTTCAGAATGTGAACGATGAAAGTTTTCTTGCCTTGCCCATTCAGGCAATCCTGCACGAACTGGCTGCTCCCGGCCCGGGGAGCATGGCGATGATCCGGACGCTGTTACTGGCGTGTACCATTGACATGTTGCGCCAACGTCTTGCGACCGGCGATGAAAGCCTCCGCTGGATGAGCGCCTTGCGTGACACCGGACTGTGGACAGCTCTTCAACACATGCTCGACGCACCCGGAGAAGACCATTCCCTCGAAAGCCTCGCCACCGTTTCCGGCATGAGCCGCTCGACTTTCGCGAAGCGTTTCGCCGATGCCTATGGGAGCGGTCCCATGGAACTGCTGCGCGATCTGAGAATGCAAAGGGCTGCTGCAAACCTGATTGAAACAGATATTCCTGTAAAGCGTATTGCAGAAATGTCAGGGTTTCGGAGCCGAAGCGCCTTCACAAGGGCGTTTGAAGCAACTACCGGCGCTTCGCCGCAGGCCTTCCGGATCAACAGTCGAGCAAAGTAAGCAGGTACGAATTACGGTTGTCACCGTAATTCAAACAGAGGCTGAATAGGGCTGCAGACAAGGCGACCCAATATCCAGAGAGATGAAAGCGCATCCGCGACACCCCCATTTTCACCAAAATACCAAGGCAGATTGAAAGTTGACCATAATCATCAGTTATTTATAAGTAGCCTGAATTTCTGCCGCGACGGACCATTTGGGAAAGGATAAACCGTTGGGATCACCTAATGTGTCTTCCACAACGATCCTTTATAGCCGACACAGGCGACAACTCATTCACATGGCAAGAGCAATCGTAAGAGATGAACATCTTGCGGAAGAGCTTGTGCAGGAAGCATTCCTGCAATTTTCGAAACGTCAAAACCCTGATCAGGTTAAATCGCCATTGGCATATCTGAAAGCAATTGTCCGCAATCTTTGCGTCGACTCCATCAAAAAGTCACTGCGTGATGCCGAATTGAAAGGCCTCTACCAGGAAGATTTGATCGATGTTTCGCTCGGACAACCGAACATCAATCCGGAACACTCGGCAGTCTGGAAATCAGAGTATCAAACATTTGAAACCGTTGTGAATGAGCTACCCCGGATTACGCAGCAGGCGATTTGGCTCCACCTAATTGATGGACTTGAATTTCGGCAAATAGCAAAGCGGTTGGATATCTCGGTCGGAAAGGCTCATTATCTGGTTTCTGATGCTCTTGAATTATGTTCGCAGAAAATGAATTCCAAAGCCACAAAGCAAAAGAAAAACAAGAACTGAACGAGCCGGAGCGGACAAATTTTGAACGACAGGCGCTCTCATCTGACAAGTATTATTAGAACCAGGTTTTGAAAGTCCAACCGGTAAATGACTGAACAAAGAAAATACGAGATTGCAAAAATGGAGGCGCAGGAGTGGCGAACCAGGCTGGCGAAAGATGCTGATGATGCCACACTCACGGAAGCCTTTCTGGACTGGCTTGAAGCGGCGGATGAAAACGGAGAAGCCTGGGGAGAACTGGAGCGTCTGGCTGCATTTGCCGAACACATGCACACCAGGCAACAAAGCGGGTTGATATCTGGCAAGACTTCAGCAAATCCTGAACCGCATGTCACAAGCCCCCGACAGTCCCATGGCTTAGGGTATTTTAACCGGTACATGGGGGCATTGGCCGCTGTCTTTGTCCTGATCGCATATCTGGTTTATCCCAGCGCCTATTTGCTGGCGATTGCCGACTTCAAAACCGGCACTGGTGAAACTCGCCAAATAACGCTTGATGACGGAAGCAAAATCCACCTGGCTGCAGAAAGTGCGATAGCTGTCAGTTATGATCAATCGCAACGTCAAATCAGGCTTATAACGGGTGCTGCCCTTTTTAAGGTCACCAAAGACGTCCGATCATTCCACGTCAAATCCGGTGATGTGATTACCAAGGTTACAGGCACCGAGTTTGAAGTCCGGGATCTGGACTCATCAGTCACCGTTTCCGTACTGGAAGGTAGTGTAAACCTCTCAAGGAATTCGGATATTGCGGGAGCAGGAGTTGCCTTGTCGGCAGGACAGGCAACCAGAGTGCTTGTTGACGAAGACCGGGCAACCGAGATCACAAGTTTTGATCCGAATTCAACCGCTAGCTGGCGCACCGGAAAACTGGTCGTGGATGGATGGCAGGTAGGCGAAACCATATCCGTGTTGTCTGACTATTACGAAGGGG
>JBCCYR010000151.1:0-6662 GCA_039189355.1 Pseudomonadota bacterium | reverse complement strand
TGAACGGTGTTTCCTGCAGACTTTCTGAACAAAAGACCGAGGGCCAGCCAGACAAGGTAGGCAACGCCTGCCCATTTGATCCAGAAAATGGCATCTGCAGATGTTGCGATGATTGCAGCCAGGCCAAATGCTGCAGCAGTCATTTGCAAACTGTTGGCAGTCAGGTCGCCAAAAATGGTGGCAGTGCTTTTGCGCAGGCCATGACGCATGCTGTTGGACATGATCAGAAACTGGCTAACATCCGGTGGTGTTGCAAAGAAAGCCGCAAGCGCTGCCAGGTAGAGCAGATAGATTTCAAATGTCACGGATAAATCTCCGCAAACTTCTGCTTGTATGTGGCAATCATCTCTTCTTCAGTGATGCCATCGTCATAGGGCGGCGTCGTGATTGACTTTACCCGCTCGCACTTGATTTTCACGATTGAATTGATGCGCGGTTCAAGCGCCGGAAAAGCGTTCTTCCAGACATGAATGATGTCATTGAACGCTTCGCTGCTGCGTTCACAAACTTCGACAGAGCCGAAAATCCGAACTCCCTTGCGCAGCCAGATGTCGATGAAGTTCACTTCTGTCTTTGCCTGGTGCGTAAGGTTTTTCATTGTGTTTGGCGAACGGATTTCACCAAAAGCGATCATTTCGTCATCCAGCACGAAAAAAGTACCCTTGGGTGAAAGGGAGGGCATCCCTTCTTCCGTCACGGTTGCGACAAATCCGAGGGGAAACCGTTTGATCATCTGTTTGGCGAAGTCGTTGAGCATGATTGTTTTGCTTTCGATCAATCCTCAGGATGGTCCGGAACGGGGCCCATCGGCACGATGTCATACTTGGCGTTCAGCGCAGCCATCTTTGCCTGATCTTCAAAGTCTTCCGGTCCCATAGTGGAGAGTTCTGCCAGAAAACCGTCAAAACCAGATGGTTGGAAAATCATCAACATTTTTGCCGGTTTCCCGCCGGACACCTTGCAGGCATGCGGTACTTGTGGTGGCACGTGGATGGTTGTCCCGGGTGTCGCCCTGATCCATTCTCCATCCAGGTAAAAGTCCACGACGCCTTCCAGAAAATAGAATGTTTCCGCATGAGTCTCGTGTTTGTGAAGGCCAAGCGCAAATTGGGCCTTGAGGTTGTCTTCCATCAAGGTATAGGCGCCGTTTGTGTGCTCCGCTCCGACTTTGACAAACGTATGGTCGTTTTCCCAGTCGTAGTTGGGGCCTTCACCGGGAGGCAGATGCAGTGGTTTCCCGGTCACGCACGGATCCTCTCGTTTGCAGGATCCCACAGGGGCTGGTCTTCCTGTACGACCGCTTTGCAGCGTTCGCCATAGATTTCGACCTCCAGTTCAGTGCCTGGTGCGGCCAGATCGGCACGCACCATGCCAAGCGCTATTGAGGCGTTGACGCGATAGCCCCAACCCCCTGATGTGGTTTCACCAACAACATCGTTTCCATGCCAAAGGGTCGACATGTAAGGTGCATCGCATTCAGCAGCATCAACAATCAGCGTCACAAAGCCTTTCTTCCGGCCTTGCTGTTTTTCGTTGAGCAGCGCTGCCTTTCCAGGGAAATCCTGCGGTTTGTCGAACTTGATGAAACGCTCCATGCCACCTTCAAGCAGGGTGTAGTCTGTAGACAGATCACCCTTCCATGCACGGTAACCTTTTTCCAGACGCAGTGAATTAAGAGCATACATGCCAAATGGCTTCGCACCTGCATCAAGTACAGCACTGTAAATCTTGGGCATATCTGCATTGGCGGCATGAACTTCCCAACCCAGTTCACCGGCAAATGAAACGCGTGCGAGGAATGCGCGGTTCTCTGCAACCATTGCCACCTGATGGGTCAGCCAGCCGAGTGAGAAGTCAGCATCCTCACATATGCCTTCCAGAATTTCCCTTGATTTTGGGCCGGTTACAATCAGGGTCGAAAACTCGGTTGTATGATCCGTAAGGCTGAGACTGCCATCCTCAGGGAGCGCATTCTTCAGAACTTCAAAATCATGCCACTGGGCACCTGCTGCCGTAATCAGTGTGAAATGGTCTTCATCGTGACGGATCAGGGACATTTCGGTGAGAATGCGCCCGCGGCTGTCAGGGAAATAACCAAGGTTCATGCGACCGACTTTCGGCAATGCACCAGCTATCATACCGCGTAGCCATTCTGCAGCACCATCACCTTTCAGGTTGAAGCGTGAGAAGCCGGGGAGGTCGAGTACCCCACAGTGATCGCGGACAGCTTCTGCTTCCTCTTTTACACGTTGTTCCCACGGGCCGGAACGCGTCCAGGTGTGCGTTGCTTCCTCAGAAGTGTCATCGCCGCCTTTGGCAAACCAGTTTGCGCGTTCCCAGCCATTATAGGCACCCATGACGCCGCCCTGTTTTCGAACCATTGCATCAACCGGAGACAGTTTTTTGTCACGACCTGCTGGCCACTCATGATACGGGAAGTGCATCGCATATTCGTGGCCATAGGTTTCCAGTGCCTTTGCAAGGCAGTAATCGTGGTCGGTATAATCTGTGTAGCGGCGCGGATCGGTCGCCCACATGTCCCACTCGGTTTCACCATGGACAATCCATTCGGCGAGGACCTTGCCGGCGCCACCCCCTTGCGCAATACCAAACGTAAACGAATGCGCTTCGAAAGCGTTTTTCACACCCGGCATCGGGCCAATCAAAGGAAGGCCGTCAGGCGCGTAAGGAATTGGTCCGTTAATGACGCGGCCAACGCCCTGTGACCCCAGAATTGGAACCCGTGCCATTGCGTCTTCAATATACCATTCCAGCCGGTCCAGATCGTCCGGGTAAAGCTGGAATGAGAAATCATCCGGCATCGGGTCTTCCGGTGTAATCCAGTGAGCCTTGCAGTTGCGTTCGTAGGGGCCGAGGTTGAGGCCATTCTTGTCCTGCCGCAGGTAGTAGGATGTATCAACATCACGCAACAGTGGTACCTTGTGGCCCTGTTCCTTGGTCCAAGCTTCAAGCTCCGGAATTTCCTCTGTCAGAAAATACTGATGGCTCATGACAACCTGCGGAATCGTGCGGCCTCCGAAAGGCTTGAACCACTCACCCACACGTTGTGCGTAATAGCCTGCAGCATTCACCACATACTGGCAGCGGATATCGCCTTTTTCGGTGTGGACGACCCATTCGTCACCATCCCTGGAAACGCCGGTGGCAGGGTTCATGCGGATAATCTTTTGGCCCATTTCACGGGCACCTTTTGCAAGGGCCTGGGTCAACTGGGCAGGGTCAATGTCACCATCAAGCGGATCCCATAATCCGCCTGCAAGGTCATGGGTTTCTGTAAACGGGTGCTTTTCCCTGATGTCGTCTAGTGACATGACTTCCATGTCGAGACCCTGATATCTTCCCATGCCGGCAACGCGTTCAAACTCTTGCATCCGCTCTTTTGAGTGGGCCAGGCGGATCGAACCTGTAACGGCGTAGTTCATCGGATAATCGACTTCATCTGCGAGGCCGCGATAAAGCTCCAGGCCGTAACGCTGCATGTTCATGATAGCCCAGGAACCGGAGAAGTTCGGGCAGTTACCGGCTGCATGCCAGGTGGAACCGGCAGTCAGCTCGTTTTTCTCGACTAGAACACAATCGGTCCAACCGGCTTTTGCCAAATGATAGAGACCAGATACGCCAACGACGCCCCCTCCAATGATCACCACGCGTGCTGTTGTCGGAATTTCAGCCATTTATTCTTCCTTGTTTCCTAATAGACTGGTGGTGAGACCACCCAGATTGCAATTGCAGGTTTGTTTTTTGTGTTGCGCCAGCGGTAAGCTTCGCCAGCAAAACGAAATGAATCGCCTTCATTCAGGGTGTGCCATTCACCTTCAAGTTCGAGTTCAAGTGTGCCGGAAATGATATATCCTGCTTCCTCGGTATCCCGCTGCTGGGCATCAACCAGCCGGGAACCTGGAGCAAATTCACTGCGGATAATTTCAAAGGAGCCTCCCAGGTCCGGTGACAGAAGTTCCTCGATCAGGCCTTCCTCCGGATTGCCGAGTTTACGGCGATGGTCGGCCCGGACGATGTGCCGCGACTCTGCAGGATTAGAAGTATTGTCACCAAAAAAGAAGCTTATGGGTACGCTGAACAATGTTGCGATGTTGCGCAAATCCGCAATGGAAGGATCAGAGATGCCGCGCTCTATCTGGCTTACGAAACCCACAGAACGGTTAAGCGCTTCGGCAAACTCGACCAAGGTCATGGATCGGGACTTGCGCAAGGCACGAATATCGTTACCAACAGAGTGTGTGTTCTCTGCCAAGAGATCCAGTTTTTCTGCGGTTGCTGTTGTCATGAGGTCTCCGTTGCGGATTGTTACAAATCCACCGAGATTTCATCGAATATCAGTCTCGTGAAAAAATCAAGAAAAATTTCACGAGACACTCAAACTTGTTCTTGAAAACCTTGCCGCCTGAAAACCAAGGTCAAAATACCCAGTTCATCATGGTCAGGGAAACGACAAGGAACAGAATTGTCATGATCCCGCCGGTTTTCATGAAATCGATGACCCGATATCCAGCAGGTACCATGATCAGTGCGTTCACCTGATGGGTTGGAATAATGAATGAATTGGAAGTTGAAATGGCAACTGTCATTGCGAAAATTGCAGGATCAGCACCGACCGCAACCGCAATCGAGATAGCCAGCGGAACCAGCAAGACAGTAGCTCCGACATTCGACATTACCAAGGTAAATACGGTCGCCAACACTGCGACTCCTGTCTGCAATGCCCAAATGGGCCATCCGTCCAAAATACTGAGAATTTGCATGGCAATCCATTCAGCTGTTCCGGTCGTCTGCACAGCAAGCCCCAACGGTATCAGACTGGCGAGCAAAAACACGGTTCCCCAGTTTACCGCTTCATAGGCTTCATCAATGTTGAGCACTTTCGTGGTCACCATTCCGATTGCGCCGACGAGCAGGCACAGTGAGAGCAATATGTCGGTAAACAGGATGAGGCCAAGAACGGTCAGGAAGAAGAACAGCGCCCACCAGACCTTCTTGGGGCGGATTTCATCACGGGGAAAATCGGAAGTGACGACCACGAAATCCCTATCCCGGGAAAGGCGGATCAATGCCTCCCAGGTGCAATGGATTGCCAGCGTATCGCCTACATGAAACGGGACTTCACCAACAGGTGTACAGACATGGTCTTCGGTTTCAACATAGCTGAGTGTTTCACCATAGCGATGAATTGCCAGAAGACTGGCACCGTAACGCTTGCGGAAGACAACATCGTGCGCGCATTTTCCTATCAGCGATGAACCTGGAGCGATTACAACCTCAGCGACACCGGAACGGGTTGGCGCATAATCTTCTGCAAAAACTTCCAGGGACTTGCGAACCGAAAACCCTTCCGCTTTTGCCATGTTTAGTACATCTTCCTTGCCGCCCAATATGGCAAGCCGGCATGGCGTAATAATCTTGGTCTGGATTACAGGTGCAAACCAGCGTTTGCCCTTGTGAAACGAACCGATTACGTAAACGTGGTCTCTTTGCATGAGATCATCGAAAGTTTCCCCTTCGCAGCGGTGTCCCTCCGGAACGATAACCTCGAAGACGTCAGCTTCAATTTCATAATTTTGCTTCAGATAGTTTTTCAGTGTCTGGCTTCTCGCACTTCTGCCAGTGTCCTTTGCCTTTGGTAAAACCCAATGTCCAAACAATGCGAAATAAAGGATACCGGTTGTAACGAGCGCAAGTCCGACAGGCGTTACATCAAACAGTTCGAACTGTTTCATCTGCAGTTCGGGCGGCAAATCCCGGTTGGCAGTAACGATAAGATCGTTCAGGAGAATCAGTGGAGAGGAGCCGACCATTGTCATGGTTCCGCCCATGATGGCGCAAAAACCCATCGGCATGAGCAAGCGGCTCAATGGCAGTTCTGTTCTAATTGATATGCGTGAAACGACGGGTATGAATAGGGCAGCAGCTCCGACATTCTGCATGAAAGAAGAAATAATGCCGACAGTGGCGGAAATTATCGCGACCAGCCGCTGCTCGGTATTGCCTGCATACTTCAGGATAATGGCCGCAACCCTGCTCATTACGCCAGTCTTGTCCAGCCCGGCGCCGATAATCATGACAGCAATGATTGAGATGACAGCGTTGGATGCAAATCCGTCGAAAAGGGTGTTTATGTCGGCCAGACCTTCAAGTCCTGGAACAAATGTCAGCAGGCCAAGCAGGACCATTACGAGAATTGCTGCGTGGTCGACACGCACAATCTCGGAAACAAAGAGGAAAACCGTCAGCCCCAATAATCCCAACACCACGGACATCTCCGTGGTCAACGGTACTGCGTCCATACTCTACTCTCACTCCCACCCTATTTCTAGGACGATTGAAGCAACGTTTTCAAGTTTTTGGGACTTCTGGACCCAATTTTTTGCAAAATTGGGTTAATGGCTGGCTTTTAGTGCACATTTTGGACAGTATTTATTTTAGCCATCCAGCAGTAAGGATTTAGCATAATGGTCTACAAGTTGTTTTATGCAGACGGAACCGCAGCCATGTGTGTTCGGGTGTTATTGGAGGAAATCGGAGCAGACCATGAACTGATTCAAACCAACGTTGAATATCAAAAGCCCCGTGAAAATGAGTTGCTGAAACACAATCCCAATGGCTGGGTACCCGTACTGGTGTGGGAT
>JBCCYR010000150.1:0-6701 GCA_039189355.1 Pseudomonadota bacterium | reverse complement strand
GGCGGACGAGGCGGTCGACGCGGCGTCCGACGCTTCGGCGGCGGCGCGCAGAGCGGAAGCAGCGTGGCGGCCACGCCAGGTGAAGGAGGCCAACGTCCACGCGGCGGCGTCAAACGCAGTCGAGTATCGGTTCGAGTTGATCCAGAAAGGCAGTTGCTCTTTCCTCTGACACAATGGTCAGAAAGATAACTTTGGAACCAACCCCGCCGGAAACCCGTTCATCACGCCATTCACCCTGGGCACCTTTGCCTTCCAGGGTCGGAATAACCGTATAGCCAATAATGCCGGCTTCTTCGGCCATGGTCTTGACGCGCTTTAGAAGAGGAGCATCAACGAGAACTTCAATGCGTTTTCTTGAGGTAAGGCGTTTCATGATCCTGCCATCCATACTGTAATCTGGGTAAAGAGCGGAATACCGATGATGATATTGAACGGAAAGGTAACTGCAAGGGACATGGAGAGGTAAAGTCCGGAATCCGCTTCAGGCAATGCCAGCCGCATCGCAGCCGGAACCGCAATGTATGAAGCACTTGCCGCCAAAATTGCCAGCGCCACGGTTGAACCAACATCCAGACCAATCATCAGTCCAAGCAGCACTCCGATGATGCCGTTGACAAGCGGAAACACGAGACCAAGAAAAACCAGCCGCATGGTGAGCGACCGCGCTTCCCTCAGCCTGCGGGCTGCAATCAGGCCCATGTCCAGCAGAAAGAAACACAGCATGCCCCGGAAGCCGGTTTCAAAAACCGGTGCAATCGTTGCAAAACCCTCCTTGCCGATCATGATACCGATAATGAAGCTGCCGGTGAGCAAGACGACTGATCCATTCAGGAGTGTTTCGTGAAGCAACTCGCGTGAACTGGTTGTGCCAGCACTGCCATTGGTTGCGTATCTGCTTGCCATGTATAAGCCAACGATGATGGCCGGGGTTTCCATCAGGGCAAGGACCGCAACCATGTAGCCGGCAGGTGCAAGGCCGGATGATGTCAGGACTTCCTGTCCTGTTACAAAGGTAACAACACTGACAGACCCGTAATGTGCTGCAACCGCACCCGCATTGATTGGGTCGAGCCTGCCGAAGCCACGCAGAATAAAGAAAGCCACCACCGGGATCGTAAAGCTCAGCACAAGTCCGGCAAGTGCAGCAAGCAAAAGGTCAGTGGTAAACCCACTTTCTGCTACCAGTATTCCGCCCTTGAGACCGATGGCAGCCATCAAATAAAGCGAAATACCCTTTGAAATGGCTTCCGGGATTGCCAGATCAGACCGTGCGAAAGCGGCCAGCGCACCCAACACAAAGAAAAGAATGACCGGCGATAAAAGTGTATCCATTTAAAATTAACTGTATCCCTGTTCACACCCATATTGTGTGTGGAAACAAAATATCAAGAAGCCGTAAAACTTTCCGGTCACTGCATCTTTATAGATTTGAAGAATCCTGTAATCTTGCTTTGGGAACAATTAGTTTGGGAGGCAAAATTGAATACCGTTCGCTCCACATTTGCAGCAATTTTCCTTGCTGCAGTTACAGGTATATTACCATTTACTGCAAGCGCCCAGACAACACAGACAACCGCTGAAACGGCCGAAGTGGTTCTTAGCCCGTTACAACAAGCCATAAAATCCGAACTGAAAACTCAGATATCCAGCACGCCTTCCAAATTCGCGAAAAAACGCATCGCGGCGATTTCTGACTATTATGAACAAAACGGTTTCTCTTCACTATGGTTGAAGGACAATCAGGTTTCTGATCGTGCTGCTGCGATTGTCCGGTCAATTGAACGCGCGGAAGAGCATGCACTCTATCCTGCAGACTATGCTGTCACTGCCTTGCAACAGGCACCAGACCCGGCAGATACGAGTGCGCTTGCCGCTTATGAAATCAGGCTTGCAAGATCTCTCGTTGCATTTGCCCAGCACCTCAATGCAGGAAGGGTCAGCCCGAAAACCGTAACCCGCGAAAACGTGATTTATCCCGAAGCCATTGCCGCGGAAAAAATCCTGCAGGATGCAACTTCCACCAGCAATGTGGTTGCCTATCTGCGCCTCCTTGCACCACACACCCCGCGTTACGAGCGCCTGCGTTTGGCATTGGCCAGCTATCGAAGCCTTGCGCAACAGGGCGGATGGGAACAAATTGCCGAAGGTGAAGTCTTAAAACCCGGTATGGAAGATGACCGCGTACCGGCATTGCGCAAACGGCTTGCAGTAACGGGCGACTATATCGGCGACACCACCAATCCTTCGATAGTCTATGACGGGGACATTGTGGATGCTGTAATGGCTTTCCAGAAACGGCATGGCCTTGAAATCGATGGGGTCATTGGCCGTAATACGCTCAAGGAAATCAACATGACGATCGAAGAGCGTATCGCCATGATGGAATACAATCTGGAACGCCGCCGCTGGATGCAGGATGACTATGGACGTTACTATGTTTTCGCCAACCTTGCGGACCAGGTTCTCAAGGTGGTCAAGGACGAGAAAAC
The DNA here is from genome assembly GCA_039189355.1 of Pseudomonadota bacterium. Lineage (GTDB taxonomy): Bacteria > Pseudomonadota > Alphaproteobacteria > Rhizobiales > Rhizobiaceae > JAALLB01. Next base: position 4,212 of record JBCCYR010000150.1, on the reverse strand, counting down.
CCTGCATGCCGAACTCATTCAGGTTGGCCTTCCCTATCACCGCACACCCGTCTTTACGGACGAGATGGAATACATCGAAATCAACCCGTACTGGAATGTTCCAAAATCCATCGCCGTAAACGAATTGCTCCCGAAGCTCCGGCAGAATGCAAATGCATTGAGTTCGCAGAATTTCGAAGTCTTGCGTGGCGGGAAAGTCATCCCGGCTTACGGCGTACCTTGGGGAAATTATTCAAAGGTCAACTTCCCGGTCCGGCTGCGCCAGAAACCGGGAACAAAGAATGCCCTTGGTCGCATCAAGTTCATGTTCCCGAACAATTTCAATGTTTACATTCATGACACCCCATCAAAGAGCAAGTTTGACAAGGCGTCACGCTTTTTCAGTCACGGATGCTTGCGCCTGAAAGACCCGTTGAAAATGGCTGAGGTCCTTCTTGGCGAACAGGGTTGGAACCGGGCGAAAATTGATGCAACGGTCGCCTCCAAAAAACGCAAGGTTGTGAAACTCGAGAAGAAGATACCAGTGCACATTGCCTACATGACAGCCTGGGTCAACAAGGACGGATCAGTCCATTTCCGCCGTGATGTCTATGGCCGTGACAAGATTTTGGGCAAGGCTCTGAAGAAAGTCCAGAGCTAGCCGCATCATCGTCGCAGATCACTGACAATCCTTGACGCACCGCCCTTCAATGTGCATATCAACGCTTTGAAATCCCCTTCAATGATGGACACCATAATGGCGAAAACGCTTTACGACAAAATCTGGGATGACCACCTCGTATCCACCGAAGCCGATGGAACGTCACTTCTGTACATCGATCGTCACCTTGTGCATGAGGTTACCAGTCCGCAGGCATTCGAAGGTCTGCGCATGGCCGGCCGCAAAGTCCGCCAGCCTGAAAAGACACTTGCAGTTGTCGACCATAATGTTCCCACTTCCGCAGACCGGGTAAAAGGCATAGCCAATGAAGAAAGCCGCATTCAGGTTGAAGCGCTTGCAAAGAATGCTGCCGATTTCGGAATTGAATATTACTCCGAGCACGACAAGCGCCAGGGCATTGTTCACATCATCGGTCCGGAACAGGGGTTTACACTGCCCGGCATGACAATTGTCTGCGGTGACAGCCACACTTCTACCCACGGCGCATTCGGTGCGCTTGCCCACGGCATCGGCACCTCGGAAGTCGAGCATGTGCTTGCAACCCAGACCCTGATCCAGAAAAAAGCCAAGAACATGCTGGTTCAAGTCAACGGTGAAACACCAGAGGGCGTTACCGCCAAAGACATCATTCTTGCCATCATCGGCGAAATCGGAACCGCTGGCGGAACCGGCCACGTCATCGAATATGCAGGTGAGGCGATCCGGTCACTTTCCATGGAAGGGCGCATGACCGTCTGCAATATGTCAATTGAAGGCGGTGCGCGAGCCGGACTGATTGCACCCGACGAAAAAACATTTGAATACATCAAGGGCAAGCCGAAGGCTCCTTCCGGCCAAGCTTACGACATGGCGCTTGAATACTGGAAGACACTGCACACGGACGAAGGTGCCCACTTCGACAAGATCGTGGAACTGGATGCAGCGAACCTGCCTCCGATCGTTTCTTGGGGCTCTTCTCCGGAAGACGTGGTGTCCGTAACAGGCGTCGTTCCAAACCCGGCAGATATCGAAGATGAGACGAAACGCGCTTCAAAACAGCGCGCACTTGAATACATGGGTCTGGAAGCGGGAACAAAAATCACGGACATCAAGCTCGATCGTGTTTTCATTGGCTCGTGCACCAATGGACGCATTGAGGATCTGCGCGCCGTTGCATCCGTGGTGAGGGACAGTAAAGTCGCTGACCATGTTGACGCGATGATTGTGCCCGGCTCCGGCCTTGTGAAAGAACAGGCTGAAGCCGAAGGCCTCGACAAGATTTTCGTTGAGGCAGGGTTTGACTGGCGCGAACCTGGCTGTTCGATGTGTCTTGCAATGAACGACGATCGTCTTAAGCCTGAAGAGCGTTGCGCTTCAACATCCAACCGGAATTTCGAAGGCCGTCAGGGTTTCAAGGGCCGGACCCATCTGGTTTCACCGGCAATGGCGGGTGCTGCTGCGATTGCAGGCCATTTTGTAGACATTCGTGAGTGGAATTAACAGCTGCTATTCAGCCGAGACTTCAGCCAATTTGAATTTTTCAATCTCTTCATTCGAAAGATAGTAAAGCTGGTTGGGAGGCGTTTCGAGCGCATGAATCCAGAGTGCCGGATCGACTCCCATTGTTGCCAGATGCCGTGTAATTTGAGCCGTTACCGATTGGCCGTCTGACAAGGCACGGTCCGCTGATTGCGCATTGCCATTTGATGAGTAAACCTGATGCACGCCAATTGCGGCCTTCTCTCCGGCAATGCGGTTTTTACCGCCCGCAAGCACCAGTGGACAGGAAGATGCACACAAGGCACCATCTGAGACACGTGTTGCAAATCCCTTTTCCCGGACCAGGTTTGAAATCTCCAAAGCATCGCTGACTGAACCACCGGGAGAGTTGAGTTCCACAACCTTGATGTATTCAACAATGTTCCTGGTTTTCTCTGCGAAAGTCCCGGACGATCCGACGGATATGGTTCCTGTAACTTTCAGGACACCGTCCGCAGCCAGTTCGACCTGCAAGGGTTGCCGCAAAATATCCCGTTCAGTTTTGACCGTCGGAGAAAACCGTTCCGGTTGTTCCTGATCGTTACTGGAAGGCGGAATATATGCAGGCAATACAGGATTGTCCGGTAATGCAATTTCCACCGGCGCACGGGTGATCATTTCCCTGTAATCAAAAACCAGAACACCAACCACGGATACCAGCATTATGTAAAATGCGTAGCGCAAAAGACTGCCGTCATCGGGAAACCGGGAAAGCCAGGATTGCCTGTCACCCGTTTCGGAATTTACAGCCGTTTCGTCACTCATCCTCTGCTTCTTTCAATCCGCTTGCGTTGTTCAGTATCCAGAGGTCTCAGCAGGGTTGTGTTGGTGGCAGCCGTTTCTTCTTCAACACTTGCAGAATCCGTATCTGCCATTTCATCTGGCTTCGAACCGGCCTCTTCATCATCGATTGTCATTTGCCGGTAAAGATTGACGGCACGGATCATTTCCGCTGCGGTAATTTTTTCTGCAGGTTCTAACAGGGCAGCGTTTTTGCGCACGGCAGAATGGGCAACAGCCAGCATGAACACAAGCACGGCAGGCAGCAAGTCAATGGATATTGCTCCCGCCCAGCTTGGGGCAAAATCGGACGCATAACGCAGAACTGCTTCGGCACTCGAAAGCGGTACAAAACGCCGCGTGGGTACGGCAGGCTCGGCAAGTATCTCGTCAGCGGCCTGAGCCAGTGCAACGGATTGCGAAGCAACAGAAGACCTGACCGTATCAATGACCTGTGTTTGCCGGTTCGCAAGATCGGTCGTTGAACCATCCGCAATCGGCGCGATAAACCCGAGCGAAAGATCTTCCGAAGCACGCCGGACGGAAGGAGCAATGGATGTTTCCTGCAGAGCAGAAATCACACCAGCCAGGGCAACCGCTTCTCCCGAAAATGCGTCAGCACGGGGCTGAATGGCTCCCGGCGCTGAAACAAGGGAGCGCATTTTTGCAAGATGTTCACGGCCTTCGGAAAACAACTGCGCAGTCTTGTCACGGGAGGCGATAATGGTTTCCGAAAGTTCATCAAGCTGTTCACCCATCTGGCGCAACAATTGGACCACACTGCCCGAACCGGAGGTTCCCGTTAGCGCACCGGTTGTCTGCTCTTCAGATGCAAGCCGTTTAAAGCGCTCAGACGCACGTTGCACATCCGGCAAAAGGCTTTGCGCAGAAAGTGCTTTTGCATGTGCCTGGTCAAGGTCGGATGCATAGCCCTCCAGCGTCAATGCCAAATGCTGCTCGGTGGCGGCAGAACCTGCAAGGGCAGCCGCATTCAGCCAGGATGACATTGCAACAATCATCAGGGAGCCAATGGCCATGGTACCGAACAGGGCCAGGCGGCGTGTACCATCCGTCATCAGCGGAACAAACTTCATGAGGTAGGTCCAGAAAGCATAAATCCCGACTGAAACGGCCGAGGAATAAATAATCGCTGCAAAAAACACCTGTGCACTGGACCCGTCCAACAGGCTTCGCACCCCAAGATATGTATAAACGCCACTTGCAAGCGCGAGAATGGCAAGTGCAAACCGGGT
>JBCCYR010000149.1:0-6707 GCA_039189355.1 Pseudomonadota bacterium | reverse complement strand
CACCGGAATGCCGTGAATGCGATTATTGTACATCAGGCAAAACTAACCTTTGCCAGTCCATTCGAGAAACGCAAGGCCGGGGTGTAATGCCGGATGGTACATCCCGGTTCTCCATCAAGGGCGAACAGGCTTTCCACTACATGGGAACTTCAACCTTTTCCAACCACACAGTGGTACCGGAGATTGCGCTTGCGAAAGTGCGCGAAGATGCACCCTTTGAATCGATCTGCTACATCGGCTGTGGCGTGACAACCGGCATCGGCGCGGTAATCAACACCGCAAAAGTCGAGCCCGGCGACAATGTGGTTGTCTTCGGTCTCGGCGGTATCGGCCTTAACGTCATTCAGGGTGCACGCCTTGCCGGTGCCAACATAATTGTCGGGGTCGACATCAATCCTGACCGCAAGGAATGGGGTGAGCGTTTCGGCATGACCCACTTCGTCAATCCGAATGAAGTGGAAGGCGATCTGGTGCCTTACCTCGTTGATCTGACAAAAGGTGGCGCGGACTACTCCTTCGAGTGCATCGGCAATGTGAACGTCATGCGCGATGCGCTGGAATGCTGTCACAAGGGTTGGGGTACTTCCATCATTATCGGTGTTGCGGGCGCAGGTCAGGAAATCTCAACCCGCCCGTTCCAGCTGGTCACGGGCCGCAACTGGCGCGGTACGGCGTTCGGCGGCGCCAAGGGCCGCACAGACGTCCCGAAAATCGTTGACTGGTACATGGACGGCAAGATCGAAATCGATCCGATGATCACCCACACCATGCCGCTGGAAGACATCAACAAAGGCTTCGACCTGATGCATTCTGGCGAAAGCATCCGGGGTGTTGTGAAGTTTTGAGCACTAGAAAACCCAAGTTCATAGGTATCAACCACGTGGCTCTGGAGGTTAGCGACATTGATGAGGCTCTTGAATTCTACGGAAGATTTTTTGAGTTTACGCTCCAGAGCCGTAGTGAGACAATGGCATTCATTGAAATGGGTGACCAGTTTATCGCCCTTTCAACGTGTCGGAGCCAAGCTCGCGATAATGATCGGCACTTCGGCCTGGTGGTCGATCAGCGAGAGGGTTTACGAGAAAAACTGGAAGAGGCTGGCGTTGAAATCGTTACACCAAGGCGACTGGATTTCATGGATCCTTGGGGCAATCGTATCGAAATTGTTCCTTACGAAGACATCCAGTTTGTGAAGCAAAAAGGTGCGTTGAAGCTTCTTGGTGCGGAGGATCTGCGAAAAACGGATGCAGCCAAAAAAGAATTGCGTGCAAAAGGCATCGAGCGCCACCTGGCGTTTGAGATGTAAAGCAAAAGATTTTTACAGGTTTAAACGAAATCAATGACAATCTACGTCGACGCGGATGCCTGTCCGGTAAAAGAGGAAGTCATCCGCGTTGCAGAACGCCATGATGTGCAAGTGATCATGGTCGCGGATGGTGGCTTGCGCCCGTCCCGGCATGATCTGGTGCGCAATCAGATTGTCGCACAAGGCGCGGATGCCGCCGATGACTGGATTGCCGAGAATATCACTGCATCAGACATCTGCGTCACAAACGACATTCCTCTTGCAAAACGATGCCTTGAAAAGGGTGCCGCCGCGATCAAGCCCAATGGCAATCTGTTTGATGAGGCAAATATTGGCATGGCTCTGGCCATGCGGGGTTTAAAACAGCACATCCGGGAAAGTCAACAAACACAAACCTTCAACGCTTCTTTCACAAAAGCAGACCGAAGTGCTTTCCTCGAAAGTCTGCATCGTCTATTGGTGGGACAAAAGTAATCACCAAGGAACCTGCCCGTGAGTAACCCCAACACAATCCTGCATGAGCAACCCGATCTCGATACCCTTGGCGGCAGGATCAGCCGTGCCCGCGAAGCAACCGGCAAGACAGCGCAAGAAGCTGCAATGCAACTCGGTGTAACACAGGACACGTATGAAAACTGGGAGGCTGATCGCGACGAACCACGCGCCAACCGCCTTGCCATGCTGGCAGGCTTTTTGAATGTCAGCCCGTCCTGGTTATTGCATGGCATCGGCGAATCTCCCAACCGCAACAGTTATGTTGAAGTGATTGCAGAACTGGAAGAGAAACTTGTCCGCGTTGAAGAGCTGCATTCCCAGACGGGAGAAGCAATCGAAACGCTACAGAACGCGATACAGCGGCTTGCAAACAATCAGGGAGCATGATCTTGGAAACGGTTTCAACAAACATTTCCCATGGCGGTGTTCAGGGCGTTTACACGCACCAGTCTTCCACGTGCAATTGCGAGATGAAATTCTCGGTCTTTGTGCCACCGCAGGCAAATGAAAGCCCCTGCCCGGTTCTGTACTATCTTTCAGGTCTCACCTGCACACATGCCAACGTCACGGAAAAAGGTGAGTTCCGCGCCGCTGCTGCTGAACATGGTATCATCATCGTATGTTCGGATACATCTCCGCGGGGCGAAGCAATTGCCGACGAAGACGTTTATTTCTTTGGCTCCGGCGCAGGCTTCTATGTGGATGCGGCAGAAGCCCCCTTTGCCGAACACTACAACATGTATTCCTACGTAACGAAGGAACTGCCGGAAATCATCGGCACAAACTTCAATGCGGACATGTCACGTCAGTCAATTTTCGGCCATTCCATGGGTGGTCACGGGGCATTGACCATCGCACTCAAAAATCCGGAACACTACAGGTCCGTCTCCGCCTTTGCGCCCATATGCGCGCCCTCTCAGGTTGAATGGGGCAGAAACGCCTTTTCCAAATATCTCGGGCCGGACGAAAATGCCTGGCGTGATTATGATACGGTTTCGCTGATCGAGGATGGCAGAACCGTACCGGAAATTCTGGTTGACCAGGGAACAGGCGATGAATTTCTCGAAAGCGGGCTACGTCCGGAACTGCTGGCCACAGCCTGTGGTGACAAGGACATCAGCCTCAGCCTGAACATGCGCGAAGGCTATGACCATTCCTATTATTTCATTTCCTCATTCATGGCTGACCACATTGCCTGGCATGCAGAGCGGCTGGGATAACGACCATTGAATCCAGATTCAGCTAATTCCGGCATAGGCAGTTCACGCGCCTGGTTTATCTGGTGCCTGTCTGCGCTAGCCTTCAGTTACGCATTTATTCAGCGGGTAACACCAAGCGTAATGGTCGATGACCTGATGGCGGAGTTTGCCATCGGAGCAGCTGTACTGGGAACCCTGTCCGCGCTCTATTTCTATCCTTATGTTTTGATGCAGGTACCGCTCGGTGCCCTGATCGACCGCTTGGGTGCGCGATTATTACTGACGGTTGCTCTTTCGGTTGCGGGCCTCGGGTCTTTCATATTTGCCTCTTCAGACACACTTTTCCTTGCCTATACCGGCCGGCTATTGATCGGCATTGGGTGCGCTGTCGGCTTTCTGGGTTCACTGGCGATTGCAGCAAAGTGGTTTCCGCCGCACCGGTTCGCATTTTTCTCCGGTCTTGTAATGCTCTTCGGGATGAGCGGGGGCATATTGGGCCAAGGCCCGCTTGCAAGCGTTCTCACCGATGTCGGTTGGCGCAACGCGATGTTGGGACTGGGCGGGTTTGGTATCCTGCTCGCGCTCATGGTCTTCATTTTCGTCCGCAATACTCCTGAGGGAAGCAGCTCAAGCAATGCGCCGCAACAATCCTGGTGGCAGGTCTGGAGTGGCCTTGCACGGGCAATCTCGAGGCTTGAAGTCTGGAAGATTGCAATCGTTGCCTCCACCATGTCCGGGGCAATGCTGACACTGGGTGGCCTTTGGGGAACACCCTATCTCATCAGCGCATATGGTCTCGACAAGGCCTATGCTGCATCGCTTGTATCCTTGATGTTTCTGGGCTGGGCATTCGGCGCACCATCCATCGGCTGGTTATCGGACAGGATAAAAAGGCGAAAGATATTGCTGATTATTGGCTCCGCAATTCTGTGCGTATGTCTGGCAATCATTTGTTTCATACCCGACCTGCCGCTTTGGATAACGGTTACCCTGTTCGTAATCTCTGGAACGTCCGGGTCCGCAATGGCAACATGTTTTGCACTGGTCCGTGAAAACTCACCTCCGGAAATCAGCGGTTCCGTTTTCGGTATTGTAAACTCGCTTACGGTCGCCTCAGGCGCGGTACTTCAGCCTGGCGTTGGTTACATACTTGACCAAATCTGGAACGGGACATTTGAAAACGGGGCAAGGGTATATTCAACAGCAGATTACCAAACGGGTTTTTTGCTGATCCTTGCCAGCTGCATGCTTGGCTTTTGCATATCACTTCTGTTGAAGGAAAATCCGGCCACAAATTCCACGCAAGAAACGGCAAAGCAGCGAGTCTCATAATTGACGTTTACGGAAGAAACTTATACTTTCCTCCAATACGCATTCTTGCCTGCCAGACTGCCAAACAAAAAGATACGGGCAGTTGGCAGGCATTTAATTCTTGGAGGGGAAATACATGGCAACAAAAAAGCCGGCAAAAAAGCCTGCCAAAAAACCGGCAGCAAAAAAAGCACCTGCAAAACGCACTGCAGCAAAGAAACCAAATACTGTTAAGAAAATCTGGTTTGATTCCTATCATCCGAAAATCGCGCATGAGATCGGTGAATTGCAGCACAGTTCAATAGCTGCACTTCTGGAGCAGGCTTGCAAGGACTATGGTCCCAAACCCGCATTCTCATGCATGGGAAAAACCATCACCTATAGCGACATAGAGCGCATGTCGGCAATTGTCGGCGGATGGCTTCAGTCGAAAGGATTGCAAAAAGGTGATCGTGTAGCGATTATGATGCCCAACATTCTGCAATACGCAGTCATACTGCCGGGTATCCTGCGCGCAGGATGTACGGTGGTCAACGTGAATCCGCTTTACACACCACGCGAACTCGAACACCAGCTCAATGACAGTGGTGCAAAGGCGATATTCGTCCTCGAGAATTTCGCAAACACATTCCAGGAAGTACGCAGCAAGGTGGGTGTGGAGCATGTGGTCGTGACGAACATGGGTGACATGCTTGGCGGTCTCAAGGGAACACTGGTCAACTTTGTTGTACGCAAGGTAAAGAAAATGGTGCCTGCCTGGTCCCTGCCGGGTCACCACTCTTTCAAGTCCGTAATCGGCAGCTCGAACCCGCTTTCTCCTGTGGAGATAGGGCATGATGATGTTGCATTCCTGCAGTATACAGGCGGAACAACCGGCGTATCAAAAGGCGCAACACTGCTTAACCGCAATGTCCTTTCCAATGCGGCACAAAACGATGAGTGGATGAATGCAATTGATGAAATGCCGGAAAATCCGATTTATATTTGTGCATTGCCGCTTTATCACATCTTCGCCTTGACCGTTAACATGATCATGGGCATGCGTCTGGGTGCACACAACGTGCTGATTCCCAATCCGCGTGACATTCCGGGTTTTGTGAAGGAACTCGGCAAATGGGATTACAATGTATTGCCCGGTCTCAACACGCTGTTCAACGCACTCTTGAACAACGATGATTTCCGCGCACTCAACTTCAGCAAGCTGAAACTGACACTGGGCGGCGGCATGGCAGTCCAGCAACCGGTCGCAGAACGCTGGCTTGAGGTAACAGGCTGTAATGTTTCTGAAGGCTACGGACTGTCAGAGACATCTCCGGTTGCGACCGCAAACCGTTTTGATGCAAAGGCTTTCTCAGGCACAATCGGTCTTCCCCTGCCATCAACAGACATCGTTATCCGCGATGAAGACGGCAAGGATCTGCCCCTTGGTGATGTCGGGGAAATCTGCATTCGTGGTCCGCAAGTGATGGCGGGGTACTGGCAGCGTCCGGATGAAACCGAAAAAGTCATGACCGGTGACGGGTTCTTCAAGTCCGGAGACATGGGCTTCATGAATGAAAAGGGCCAGACAAAAATCGTTGACCGCAAGAAGGACATGATTCTTGTTTCCGGCTTCAACGTTTATCCGAACGAGATTGAAGAAGTCGCTGCTTCCCATGAGGGTGTTCTTGAATGTGCCGCAATCGGCATTCCGCACCCGCATTCAGGTGAAGTCGTAAAACTCTTCGTCGTGAAATCCGATCCGGACCTCACTGAAAAGGATGTAAAAGACTGGTGCGCCAAAGGCCTTACCAACTACAAACGTCCACAGCAGATCGAGTTCCGTGATGATCTTCCAAAAACAAACGTAGGCAAAATCCTGCGCCGCGAATTGCGCGACGACTAATCAGCCTGTTCCAATTGCCTTTGAAGGTCGATCCATTCCGGGTCGACCTTTAATTTTTGTGCAATCTTGTCTTTGCCTTCGATGATGCGCCAGAAAGGCGTTACTTCCGATACCGTTTTGCCTTCAGCCAATTCCTCGAGTGCAGCTTCACCAACCATGCGCACAAAAATGGCCGTTGAAACCGGGCAGGTTGCATCGCATTTGTTGCGCCTGGCAAGTTCATTGCGCATGGCAGGAACCGTCCTGTTTTTGCCATGGGGAATTTTGCGGATGTACTCATCAACGATCACCGGCGTTCCAACAAACATCATTTGGCCGGCCTTGATACCTGCAAAGTCATAGTCAAGCTTGACCTTCTTGGGAGATTTCTTGCGCTTGAGTTTGTCACACGCTGAGAGTTTGTTCGGCATCTATTTCACTCCGAATTGGATTGCCGAAAAGATACAACTCGTTTTCAGATTATAAAACACCCCTGAAAATCCTGAATTCTTTCAGATATTTAGAGAAATTT
>JBCCYR010000148.1:0-6724 GCA_039189355.1 Pseudomonadota bacterium | reverse complement strand
GGTTCACCCTTGACCAACAGGGGTCGCTCCAGCGCAATCGCTGCATTCACCGCCACAGTCAAATCATCTGCCGCCACATAGGATGAGGTACCTTCAAAACGCATCAACTTTTCCTTTTTGTTACCGGGCGGGTTTTAGGGCCTCACTCAAAAGCCCGCAAGGTGTTGTAGAGAAATAAGTTGCGGCAAAATTATCTGAATTTACCACCCTGTGTGACTTGCGGCGGGATGATCTTGAGGTTATAGAGTGCGCCACCAGCCTATTGATGGGGTATAGCCAAGCGGTAAGGCAGCGGTTTTTGGTATCGCCATCCCTGGTTCGAATCCAGGTACCCCAGCCATCTTTTTATTATATGATTTGCAATGGTCTTTTTGGCTATCAGCTGGATTGGGGAGAATATCCCAATCCTGGTTGAGTGTTTATATTGATCTCGTTATATTGTGAAAACGGCCTTGCTCGGGCCTCCTCCCTCCGTTGGGAAAGCATTCAACATGTAGAGCAACACGATTTCGAACCAATCTGTTTGAGCATGCGCATAAGGAGGGATTGCGGAGACCGCTCTTAAAAGGAGGTTCAAGATGAGACTTTCATCACCTATCTACAAAATGAAGCGTCAAGCTAAATTACTGGCGCGCCATAACGATATCAAACTCCACGAAGCCCTTAATCAGATTGCCAAAAAAGAAGGCTTCAGGGACTGGAGCCATTTGGCATACAACTACTCCAAAGCTACACCCGCCAAGGAAATCATCTCGCGGATTAGATCGGGAGACATGATGATTATCGGCGCGCGTCCGGGTCATGGTAAAACCCTTCTGGCGTTGGAATTGATTGCTTTGGCCAAGAAAATCAATCGAACAGGCTATGTTTTCACCTTGGATTACAACGAAAAGGATATCTGGGAAAGCTTTGACAAACTTGGAATCGATCCTGCAGGCCTTGAAGGCTCCGTCGTCATCGACACTTCGGACAATATCTGTGCAGATCACATAATTAAATGCCTTAGTAGTGCGCCTGATAATGCATTGGTCGTTATTGACTACTTGCAGTTATTGGATCAAAGGCGAAGCAATCCTCCACTTAATGAACAAATGCAAGTCCTCAAAAGTTTTGCAGGCGAGCAAGGTTCTGTTTTTGTCATGATCTCGCAGATCGACCGTACTTTTGATCTATCCTCAGATAATCTGCCAAGCATCGACGATGTTCGATTGCTTAATCCAGTCGATCTATCTCTTTTCGATAAACACTGCTTCCTGCATGACGGTGAGATTCAGATGGAAGTAGCTGCGTAAAGTTGGCAAACCTCTATTACAAACATTCATCAAAAGTCAGGGAAACCTTACAAAGCAAACGTCTCTCCAACAAAAAACCCGGCGCAAGGCCGGGTTTTTCAATTCCATATTTCATCCAGGGAGCTTACTTTTTAAGCAACCCCCATACAGCCGGGACGATGCAGGCGGCTATGGCCAGTTTTATCAGATCAGTTACGATAAACGGCCCAATGCCCCATGCAATGATCTTGTCTGCACCGAAAAGATAACCCATCCACAGTGCACCAATGGAAAGCATGATCACTTCACCGACAAGCATTGCACCGCCCATTTTGAAAGGTGACTTGCTGCAGCCATGGTCGGCAGCGAGACCAGTAATGTATGCCATGATGACGAAGCCTGCGAGATAACCGCCTGTCGGCCCTGCCATGTACAACAGGCCAATGCCTTTTTCAGGTGTTCCCGTAAATACTGGCATGCCCATCGCTCCAACAATCATGTAAGACATGACTGTCGCTACCGCCAAACGGCTGCCATATGCAGAGGCAAGTGTAAAAATTGCCAGGGTCTGAAGCGTCACGGGTGATGGGTTCGGCCAAAGTGGAACCTTGATTTTCGCTGCGATTGCAATCAGCGCCACACCAAGCACCACCAATAGCGGATACATGATGGTTTTTGTGGATGATTCACTCAGTGTACGAATGGCAAGCGCATTGCCTGTGGTTGTCGTGGACATTTACCGCTCCCGGATATTCTGTTTGTGACGAAAAGGTATATTGGTTAAGACTGCGTGGAGCAAGCGTTCAAAAAAGCAAAATCAACATTCATGGCTTCCCCCTCCTTCAAAACGAAATTCGATCCGGAACATGGCAAAGTTGTCGACCTTGTTGCGGGCATTCAACGCATTACCGCACCCAATGAAAGTGCATTCACGTATCGAGGAACCAACACCTACATATTGGGAGATGAAAAAGTTGCCGTAATTGATCCGGGCCCGGCGATCGACAGCCATTTCGAGTTGTTGACGGAAGCGGTCAAGGGGCGCACCGTTACCCATATCATCGTTACCCACACCCACATGGACCATTCCCCGCTTGTTGGGCCACTGAAAGAAAAAACCGGAGCACCCGTTTTTGCAGAGGGCATTCATCGGGATTCACGCGAGTTGCATCTTGGGGAGATCAATTCCCTTGATGCGGCGGCAGACCGGGATTTCAAGCCGGATCATGTGCTTGGCGATGGAGAGATCATTGGTGGCCATGACTGGAAGCTGCAAACAATCCTTACGCCGGGTCATACCAAAAACCACACCTGTTTTGCACTCCTTGATACTGAAATGCTGTTTTCCGGTGATCATGTCATGGCCTGGGCGACATCCATTGTTGCCCCACCAGACGGTTCGATGTCGGACTACATGGCTTCGCTCAGCAAAATGGCCGAACGGAAGGAAACAATTTATTTTCCGGGGCACGGCGGAAGACTGGAAAAAGCACCTGAATTCGTTCGTGCCTTGCGCGCTCATCGCAAGATGCGCGAAACGGCTGTTCTTTCACGCGTCCGGGCGGGAAATGAGACCATCCCGGAAATTGTAAAAGTCATTTACAAGGACACAGATCCCAGACTGCACGGCGCAGCGGGCTTGTCCGTATTTGCCCATCTGGAAGACCTTGTTGAGCAGGGCCGTGTCTCCTGCGACGGACCGCCTTCGCTCAACAGCATATATTTGCCAGCCTAACCTTCGCCTGCAATGCCAAGCAGCGCTGTATCAAGCTGCACCAAAAACCGTTCAATGAGCTTCGCATTGTAACCGAAATCATGACGCCCCCAGCGCGAAGATGCACGCACATCGACAAGCGTGTTCTGGTCTTCACTAACGATGCGCACGACAACATCGTTTTCAAACCCGAACACAAGCGTGCGTTCGACAAATTCCACATACATGTCATCGGGAACTGCAAGGTTATCCTCCAGAACCTCTTCGCTATCGCTGCTTTCAGTATCTTCTGTCGCTGCATCTGCTGATCTGTCCGGCAATCCAAATGTGCCGGTCACGGGCCATTCATTTTCCTGGATGATGGCTGTCACCGCCTCGAGCACCCTTTCAGCGCCGGCAGGATAGCGCCTCGGCTGGAGTTTTGGATATGCAACAACAATCCTGCGTGCGTATTCCGAAGTATACTCCACGACCGGGTTCATGCCTTCGTCGATGCGTTGCGCCCGGTACTGGTTTGCTGAAACATATTGTGGCGGATCGAAGGAGTCGGTTGAAATGTCGTTTGCCAACGGAAACTGCAGCGCAAGAAACATAAAGTAGATAAACGGGATCAAAACAAGCAGGGAAAGAAACGCTCCCCGCACCACTTTTGAGCCGCCCCGGTATCCTTTTGTCCAGAGTTCAACAACCGCCCTTATGGCAAAGACCAGTGAAATCAGGCTGATGATCAGTCCGACACCGATCAGGGCAAACATCTGGATCGTTTCAATCTTGTCAAAGCGGTACAGCAGGATAACAATTACAAAATACGGAATGAGGAATGTTGCAAACCGCTGACACCAGATTGCGGCGCGTGACGTGATTTCCTCAAGATATGCAACCATGTTGTCCTCTGAATTTCACAATTATTGCCCCTATTTCGCCCCATAATGGACACGGAGCAAGGTTTTTCTACTGAAATGAGAAGTAGGGAGTATATCATGACCACACAAGCAAATCCGATAACCAAAACAACGCCACCAACTTTGCTTGCCAGAAACGATGAAGGCTCAGACACCATAATTCCGCTATTTGATGCGGTCATGAGCATGGATCGCAAACTGGATGCCATGCAGGTTCTGGAAAAATCAGCTGAACAGTCCGGCATGGAATTCCTGTTCGAAATACCAGGCGCTCTTTTTGAATTGCCGGGCCACCGTGTTGCCGTTCTGAACGCTTCAACAGGCTCCGAAAAACATGATCACGTATTTGTCCTTTATGCAATGAATGAAGGCATCATCAACGTTCTGAACTATGATGAAATTCCCGACCAGGCGAAAAGGTTCTTTCATTCATATGTAAGCGTTTTGTCATGCCTGAGCGATATGCCTGCGGTCAGGAACCTGCACTGATCCGCAAATGACCGGACAGATCGGCAATCGAGTGCAAAACAATGTCGGCATGTTTTTCGAGAGTTGAACGCTCAGCAGGTCCGGTCTCAACACCGCAAGTCACAACACCTGCAGCCCTTCCCGCTTCAAGGTCATGCAGACTGTCGCCGACCATCATGACCTGGGAAGGTTCAAGACCGCAAGCTTCAACAAAGGCTGAAACCATGCCGGGACCCGGCTTTGCTCCGTGACCTGAATCAGCACCAAAAATTCTTTCGAAAAACGACCTGAACTTCAGTGTCTCCATCTGTGCTACAGCGTTTTCCTCGGCATCATTGGTGCCTATACCCAACACAACACCGTTTGAATGCAGGATTTTGAGCGCCAGCTCCGTGCCCGGAAGTGCCTTTACGGTTTCAACACATATCGCTCCAAACATTTGATCGAGCCTTGTGCCAAAGCCTTCAACATTATCAATCTTCAGTACTTCTTTCGATATAGCGGCAACATCCGCACCGCATCCCGCCACGAGAACGGATGAATCGCTCAGGCTTTGTGTGGCAAGATCAAATTCCCAAACACTCGCCAGTTCGTGCAACAATTCTGTGTCATCCCCGCAGAGCTGTCCAAGAACCCTCGCAGTAGCAGGATTGAACGTTGCTGCAAAATCAATCAGCGTCCCGTCCTTGTCGAAAATGATTGCCCTGATATCCATGAGAACCCCCAAGTTTTCATATTGCACCTTTGACAGGCGAATGATCATTTGACAAACAATCTTGTCTGTATTGCAGGATTATTTCATGGGTGAGTATTTTGTCGGGCTGGCCGGAACGGCAACGGGAGAGAAACTCGCCCTTGTTCTTGCCCTTGTATCCGCATTTGCCCATGCAGTATTTGCAGCCCTCAACAAGCAGGGCATCGATCCCTACCTCAATCGTGGTGCCATCAACATTGCCTATTCGATCATGGCAGCACCCTTTGCGCTTTTTGTCTTTCCGTTGCCGGAAGGTTACCTCATTCCGGTTCTTGTTGTTTCCTACCTCATGCACCTTGCCTATGAATGGATGCAATCAGCAGCTTTCTCCAAAGGCGCTTTCACACTGGTCTATCCGATTGCGCGCGGTACCGGCCCATTCATTACCGCATTGCTTGCGATCTTTGTATTCTCCGAGAACCTTGAGTTGGGCCAATGGGCAGGATTGCTGTTACTCTCAGGTGCCATCATTTCGCTTGCAGGTATCAATCTTCAGGAAAAGGGACTTGATGAAAAACTGAAAGCCACCCTTTTGCCTTCAATCCTGCTTGCCATTGGCGCTGGCATAGCTGTGGCGCTTTATACGACTGTTGATGCTTATGGCATCCGGATTGCCCCTGACCCATTCACGTTTCTTGCATGGTTCTTTTTCACCGGCGGATTTGGCTTCCCGCTGGTTGCCTATGCCCGGTGGCGACAGATGGAGGTGAAGCCCCCCATTCGTCCGCTCATCATCAGAGGTTTTACCGGTGCCTCCATTGCCTTTTTCTCGTTCGGAATGCTCATGCTTGCCACCCGTATCGGCAAGGTGAGTGAAGCCGCGGCCTTGCGCGAAACGTCGATCATCTTCGCCACGGCGATCGGGGTGATTTTCTTCAAGGAAAAAGTTGGAACTTCCAAGCTCGCAATCATTGCATTAATTGCACTGGGTGCTGTTCTCGTGGAATTCGGCTAAGCCGTTTCCCGCAGTTTTTCAGCCTGCTCAAGGTTGACTGACACAAGCTGGCTGACACCACGCTCGGCCATGGTGACCCCGAACATTCGGTCCATCCGTGCCATGGTGATAGGGTTGTGTGTAATCAAGACAAATTTCGTCTGCGTGGAAGCAGCCATCTCATCCATCAAGTTGCAAAAGCGTTCGACGTTATGATCATCGAGTGGTGCATCGACCTCATCGAGTACGCAGATCGGTGCCGGATTGGTAAGGAATACAGCAAAGATCAGCGCCATCGCGGTCAGCGCCTGTTCACCGCCTGAAAGGAGTGTCATGGTCTGCGGCTTCTTGCCGGGAGGACGGGCGAGGATTTCCAGACCGGCCTCAAGCGGGTCATCCGACTCGATCAGTTGAAGCTCTGCCGTACCGCCGCCAAAGAGATGCGTAAAGAGGCGCTGAAATTCCTTGTTGACCACTTCAAAGGCTTCCAGAAGGCGTTCACGTCCTTCCTTGTTGAGGCTCTGGATACCGGAGCGCAGTTTGGCAATCGCCTCAATCAAGTCATCGCGCTCTGCAGTAATCTCGGCACGTTTTTCCCCGATTTCCGTTTGCTCTACCTCTGCACGCAGGTTTACAGCGCCAAGACGCTCACGTTCCGCTTTCTGTCGCTCAAGCTTACTC
>JBCCYR010000147.1:0-6728 GCA_039189355.1 Pseudomonadota bacterium | reverse complement strand
GGTTGCGAGGCAAGGCATTCGGGACATTCCAGATAGCGTTTGCGCTCAAGTTTCCATTTTGCGAGGTGTTCAGGGCTTACACGGACACCCGTAACAATCGGATCAATCGCCTGGGCTCCAGCAGGTTCAACAACAGCACCTTCAGTCTGCTGTTCCGGAGAAAAAGCCGGGTCAGCGATCGCCGCAACAAAACCTGCAAATAAGCCAACTGTGATAATACGCATCGGAAACTCGCTTTTGGGGTTCTGTTAAACTTGCACCAAAGAAATTAACGTCTTGTTAACGGATGCGCCGCCGGGCGGCATCAAACGAGATTGAGTTCGACGACAACAGGCGAATGGTCAGAGGCCTTCGGCCGGTCCCACCCCGTTCTGGGATAGCGGTCAACAGCCTGGCTTTCGGGAAATGGTGTCCGCCAAGGCTGGCCGGAATGAATGATCTCCGGCACTGCTTCGGGATTTTTCTCAGAAAGCGATGGGGACGCAAGAAGATAATCGAGCTGACACAGGTGCCGCTCTTCCGGCCCGCGCGAATGATACAGGGTCCATTGCTGCATTTCCGGAATTCTCTCACTCAGGTTCACTGAAAACCCGTCCGAGATCAGCGGATCAAAACCCGATACCTCCTCTTCAACATGCCTGAATTCAAAACCTGAATGGCGCGCTCCATCCACAACAATCCGGGACCGGTAGTCATTAAGGTCACCGCAAATCATCCATCGCTTGTTTGCAGTTTTGTCCTTCCCGAACTTGTCGCCGATAATCCGGCGCACCGCTTTGGCTTCTGCTGCGCGTACCGGCATCGTCCACGTCCTGCCGTCCATGCCGTTTTTGCCACTGCTCATGGACTTGAAATGAACCACAAACAAGGAAAGGTGCTTGCCACCGATTTTGAGGTCAATCTCCAGACAATCCCGCTTGAATACGCGCTCATTCGCCTCAAGACCTCTTTCTTCCAACGCCTTATTATGAATTCCGAAATCCGCAAACGTTTCATGGGCATGGCTTTGCATGGAGATGAATTCGATCTTCTCGCCTGTTGCGGTCTCATCACGCATCATGACAGCGACATCAATGCCACGGCCGTCATTGCCTTCAATCAGGTATTTGTGGCGATAGCCCCGCCCGACCATCTTGAAAAGGTAACCATATTCAAAAGCCTTGAGCGCCTCGAGATTTTCAACTTCCTGCAAACAGATAATGTCTGCCCGGGTGTCAGCAATCGCAAGCGCGGTCAGTTGCATCGCATCATCGGTATGCGCAACCACCCTCGCCTGCTCCAGTTCCTCGTAATGTTCCCTGTCCTTGATGTCGAGCATGTGCAATGCCCGGTCACGGCGCAGCTCGTTTCGGAAACCGGAGAAATCAAACCGGTACATCAGGTTTTCGGCATTGAAGGTGGCGATGCGGACAGACATACTACGTCGCGTTTTCCGTGGAAGGGATTATGGTCCTGTCGCTCATTACTGCCGTTTTGCGCATGATTGATTCACCCCGCAACCATAAGCAGTCGGGAGAAATCAATCAAAGGCTTATTAATTGAACAATTGTTCTTTTAATTTGTAAACTGAATGCCGATGCGGTCTTTGGTGCGCCAGACGATCCGTGCAGGAACAGGCTTCTGCTCGTCCATGCGGAATTCAAACTGTTGCGGAATACCGGTTGTTTCGCCCATCTCAACCATCGCACCTTTCTCATTCAGGTTACGAATGGTGCAGCCGTAGCTGGCATATCCCTTGTTGAACAGAAATGTACCAGATTTGAGCACACGACAACGGTGCTCAGCCCGTTTTTCGTTGGAACATGTGTCTGGTGTGGTTTGTGAAACGGCTTGTTGTTCCATTTTGACCTCCTGCATTCTCTTGCAAAAACAAGAAGCAAGAAGCGTGCCAATCATCTGACAGGCACTTCCAATACAAATCCGGTACCGCCTTTTCTACCAAGGTGCCGTTTCAGACTCAGTCCGTGCTTTTGCACAAGCTCGCACACAATTGCCAAACCGTACCCGTTACCCTCTTGCCCGTTGGTCTTTTGCTCAATGCGGATTTCGCGTTCCTTGGCGAGTTCAAACTCGCTCTCATCAAGACCTGGACCAGTGTCATGAACCTCAACAAACAGTTTTTTGCCGTTTCTGCGACATCCCAGCAACACCTTGCCCTTTTCTGTATATTTTATGGCGTTGGAAACCAGGTTCGTGACAATCCGCATCAACACGAGATGCTCCACATCTGCTTCGAGCGAGGTCGGGACATACTTGAATTCAAGCCCTTTTGCGCGGGCATCCGGCAGAAACATGTCATGAACACTACGCAGAACATCGCATGTACTTAATCGAGGCTCATCTCTGTCTGGAACAGTGCCTGAATGATCGACAGAGTGAGCCACACCGGAATGGTCCAGATGACCGGAAACGAGGTCTTCGAGATACGCAAAAGTCTGCTCTATATCGGCGGGCTCAACCGCGTGATCATGCTTTCCATCGACAAGCTGACCAACACTCAAGCGAAGTGCATGCAAAGGTTGCCTAAGGTCATGGATCGTATTTGCAATCTGCTCGTCCTTGCTTTGCGCAACTTCAGCGGCAATTGTATATTTTTTCTCAAGAGCGCCCAGACGTTTGGTCAATTCCAGATTGCGCTTTGCTTCATCAAGGCTTTGTTGCGTTGCAAGCTGCCGGGCTGCACGTAGCTGGTTGTAACGGTCTCCGATCGCAAGCCCCATCATGGCCGCATCAACGACCATGACAAACCGCATGAAATCGTACTGGAAGTCCTGGGATATCTCTATGCCAAGCCAATGCCTGAGATTCATTATTGCTGAAGCCAAAAGTATTCCCAGCCAGGCAAACAGGAAAAACCGCACCTCCTTGAAACGGGTGCGCGCTGCAACAATGCCGGAAGTCGTGCAGCCAATCACAGCTATCAAGGACATGAGGACGAGCACTTTCTTGACGATCTGGTTATCGACAAAAAACGCAGAAACGTCGATGATGATGGTTGTCACAATGATTGCAAGCAGCATCTTGTCGACAAGCGGGTAGCGATTCTTGGTAAGCAGAAAGACACGTGCATAGTTGGACGCAAAGATGATGATTGCAGACCCCGTTACAATTGAAGCAATGCTGTTGAACTTGGGCAGATCCGGCCAGAGGTATTGGTAAGCAACCCCGTCGGAATGCATCAGGAAAAGCAACGTGCTTGCGGCGTAAGCGATATAGGCCGCAAAGACCACATGCCTGTAAACGACAAGGGCAATTAACGCAGCAGCTATCAGCAATATCATCATGCCGTAGTAGATGAAATTTTTGGCAGTCCGCTTCGCTGCAATATCTGCAAAACTTGGACCCGTTTCCATCGTAAGCTGTATGTAGGATGCCCCTTCAGACCAGTAGTTTACAAGCACGGTCACAGTCTCGCCGGGCTCAATCGTTACCGGAGCAACAAGTTCCGGATACTGGACGGAACGCGTTTTGAAACCACGTTCAAGGTCTTGCGACAAGACATTCTCAATGGAGAAATTTTCGCGTGCAACATAAACGTCAAACAGTTGCTTGAAGTTTTCCTTGAAGTGAATGCGCCAGTCTTCCTCAAGTTCAGACCGGTTCTCAAAAATCATACGCAACCAGATTTTGTCTTTGGTATAACCGAAATCCGGAGCGCTGGTCTCGATCGGCTTAAACTCGTTTTTGTATTCATTAAGCATCTCGGAAACGGTCCGCTCCCAGCCACTATCCAGATAGTAACTGATGAAAGGCCTGAGTTCTTCTGCACTCTTGGGACCGTCCAGTTGTACGGCTGCTGGCTGCGCCAAACTGACAGTTGTTTGAAGCATCAAGAAAAGATACATTCCAGACATGCTTGCAAGTTTAACGGGCGCGGCTTGCAAGGCGTATTTTATTTTGAGGGGGAAATCGTGCCTAAAACCATTTTTATTGCGGATGACCATCCGCTGGCTGCTGACGGGCTTGCCCGCGCAATTTCCAGCCATTGCAATCTTGAAGTTGTTGCCCAAGCCGCCAATGGCATTGATGCAATTGCCGGCATAAAGTTGCACAAGCCGGATTGCGCCGTTCTTGACCTGTCCATGCCGGGAGCGAACGGTCTTGAAGTACTCTCTGAAGCCAAACGCTGGTCGCCATCGACACGCTTCATCATCGTGACCGGCATGCCTTCGCCGGCGATATTTACCCAGCTTATTGCAGCGTCCGTAGACGGCATCTTCATGAAAAATTCGCCGCCACGCGAAATTTGCGAAGGTATCGAGAAAGTATTGTCCGGACGCCAGATAATTTCTGAAGATGTAAGCCGGTTGCTGGAGTTTTCGGAAAAAGCGAAAGAGCTGACTGGCCGTGAAATAGAAGTGCTTCAGAGTATCGCACGAGGCAATTCCAACAAGAAAATTGCCGAACAACTTGGCGTAAGCCCAAAAACTGTAGACAGCCATCGCACAAGCCTTATGCGCAAACTTGGTGTCCATTCAACCGCCACCCTTCTGGTTCAGGCCATGAAAGAAGGGTTGATTGACGTTTAGCCAAAACACGCCAACCCCCTGCCCCTGACACCAATCATGCTTTGAAACGCCCCCATTGTAAATTGGGGTGATCACCTGATTTCGCCTCCTCACATCTCCTGACATGCTGTGTTTCATGATCGCCATTAAAGGCGGCTCAAACGGAGGAAGTCATGAGGCTGATACTCAAAGGAATACTGGCAACCATAATTGCGTTTCCGGCATCGGGTGCCGTGTTTGCCCAAGGAAGCAATCTTGATGAAGCAATGCAGATTTGCCGTACTTTGCAAAACAAGGGCGGCTGCCAATATCTTTGTTACGAACACAATATTGCAGAGGCTTGCTCCTACATAAATCCGCGTCCCAATTACAATAACAACGCCGCACTTATCGGCGGCATTGTCAGCGGAATTGTCAGTGGCGCCATTGCAAACTCCAGAAACCGCAATCGTCAGCAGCCTGTACAACAACGTGTTGTCCAGCAACCTGCACAACAGCCAGTCCAGACTGCCGGCCAGCACAGCAACGAACACTATGCGTACTGCATGAACCGCTACAAGTCCTACAAGGTGGCAACGAATTCCTACACCTCATTCAGCGGACAGACGCGGTTCTGCAACTCACCATACAACTGATCAGATTTTTGAGCCGGATGGCATCATTTTGCCGTCCAAAACTTAACGGGGCACAACAGGGAAGAAACCATGAAGAAAATAGCAGTTACAACCATCGCACTGGCCATGAGTGTTTCCATGGCATCGACAGCACTTGCGCAAAACTCGACACGCAACATCGGAACCAACAATATTGGCTCCGGTAATAATGTGGGCGGCAATAACATTGGAAATCCGGGCAACGGAGTGAACCCGACACCGTGCACTTACAATTGCTATGGTGGCGGCACCAAGGAACAGGTTATCGGCGGTGTAATCGGTGGAATAATCGGCGGCATTATCTCCGGATCGGCAAAGCGCAGACAACAACAGCAGCAACCACAATATGTTCAGCAACCAATCCAGCAGCAACCCATACAACAACAGCCGATCCAGCAGCAAACAATCCAGGCCCAACAGTCAGCGGGCTTGAGCCAGGCCCATTATCAGTGGTGCGTGGATCGCTACAAGTCATACAAGATCGCGACCAACACGTTCACCGCGTATAGCGGTCAAACCCGTTACTGCAATTCCCCATTCAATTGATCTGAGCAGCAAACCCAAATCCCAAGTCAAAGGAGAAAACCCATGAAAACCTTTAAGCTTTTTACAATCACAGCAGCGATCGGTCTGGCCGTCGCCTCTGCTTCACCGCTTATGGCGCAAAGTCAGCGTAATGTTGGAACCAACAATGTTGGCGGCGGTGGTAACAACGTTGGGCCCAACAACATAGGCACGCCGGGCGGTGGCGGAGGCAACTTTGGTTGCGTCAACGTCACACTTGCCGGAGCGACCAGTGTCCGTGTCTGCCAAGGCGGCTACACAGCACGCCTCGGAAACATAATATGCAGTGGCGGCGTCAGCCGGAACTTCGGCTCATACAATTTGTATCAGGGACCCTGTAACCAGGCCGGACAGAACTTCCTTGGCGGCAGCCTCGCTTGCAATGGCAATTTCTGCAACTGGAACCCCAGCGCTGCGGGTCGCGCCCAGGGCTTCCAGCCAGAATACGTCTCCGCTTACTACAACTGACAAGGTACTGTGGGCCTCGCGCCCCGTTGGCCCGCAATACAGAAGAGCCGCCCTTCCCGGCGGCTCTTCATTTTTTATGGCTTTAGTTCTGAGACTTATCTGAAGTCCTTTATATCTATTTCATCAAATCATGCGCAGGCGCACATCAGACACATTGATCAAACTTCACATGGCTCGGTTTTGTTTTCTTGGTGCTATACACCCATTCCATCGATGAATTTGGACTTACGAAATGAAGTCTTGGGGATGCGTGGCCAATGAATGTGCCAAATTCAACATCCCCAATTGAGTTAACTACCTTACCGTCTTTAAAACGAGCAGAATATCCTGATTGTTTTACAATTATACACCCTCCAGCGCTAAGTGTTGCCAGCATCTGATCTTCGATAAGCGATAGGGTTTCTTTCTTTACGTGATAGATGCAACCTGCAAACGACAAGCTTCCCGCCAACAAAATGTGAGGGAGAAACTTAAAGTTCCGCACCAAAAAAAATAATGCAACTACAAATGGGAAAATGGGTTTAGCTTCGCCGGC
>JBCCYR010000146.1:0-6740 GCA_039189355.1 Pseudomonadota bacterium | reverse complement strand
GAAAGGGCGAAGTGGATCGGACGTTTCAAGCCTGCCTCAAGCATTTCCGGAAGCAGGGACAAGCCAATCGCAGAAAAGGATTTCATGTCGGCGGTGCCGCGACCAAAAAGCTTACCGTTTTTCTCAACCACCTGGAACGGATCGGTATCCCAGGACTGTCCGTCTACGGGGACAACATCAGTATGGCCTGAAAGAACGATACCACCTTCAACACTTGGACCGACAGTAGCGTACAGGTTGGCCTTGTTACCTTCTTCATTGTAAACCAGATAACCATCAACTCCCCATCCGGCCAGATAGTCCTTTACAAAATCAATAAGCGGTAAATTGGTGTCACGGGAAACTGTCGGAAAACCGACCAGTCGGTCGATCATTTCTCTTTGGCTATATGTTGTACCTGCCATGTTCCTCACTCCTCCCGGAAAGCCTTGCTGAAGCTTCTTGCCGCTCTTGTCAGATTCTCCATTTCAGTCGCCCCTGACCAATGCCCTGCGAATCCCTGGAAAGACTGTTTGATCATTACTAAGCGTTCCCTCATCGCCAGGCAAATAAAAACCCCGGGGGTTGCCCGGGGTAATTTCGCCAAGAATAAAACGACTTGTATTATTTTTTCAAAAGATCGCGGATTTCTGTCAGAAGCACTTCCTGGGCAGGTGGTGCTGCCGGTGCTGCTTCCTCTTCTTCCTTCGCGGCTTCCATGAGCTTGTTGACGGAACGCACGATCAGGAAAATGATAAACCCGATGATCAGGAAGTTGATCACGGCTGTAATAAAGCTGCCATAGGCAAGCACAGCACCCTGCTCCTTCGCTGCATCCAGTGTTGTTGCAGTCACGCCATCCGCCAAAGGTGCAAAATAATTTGAGAAATCAAGACCACCGAATATGGCCCCGATGACGGGCATTAAAACATCATCCACCAAGGAAGACACGATTGCACTGAATGCACCACCGATGATCACACCCACAGCAAGGTCCATGACATTGCCCTTTAAAATAAACTTTTTGAATTCGCCAAACATAAGCTTTCCCCTCTTTATGTTTTTGACCCACAATTGCTGCCTATGCAGCCGATGTTCGTCTACGCCATTTTTAATCTTACGTTAAGTAATTTTTTGGTGCCCGTTGTTCATTGCATGATCCGCATCATTTCCGGTGTTGGACAATAAACATCGTTTTGTGCTCAAATAGTACCAGTTTGGAGGGAGCGCGTAACATGGTCCAGTCGTGGATCACCGTACTTGTTGCGATACTTTATATCAGCATCCTGTTTGCGGTTGCCAGCTATGGCGACCGCGTGCGTGTACGGCTGCCGGGCTACAAGGAAACCAAGCCCAATATTTATGCACTCAGCATGGCAGTTTACTGCACGACCTGGACGTTTTTCGGGTCTGTCGGGCTTGCTTCGACAAGCGGCCTCAGTTTCCTTGCAATTTACGTGGGGCCGGTTTTGCTGATTACGGTCGGCTTTCCTGTCCTAAGACGGATTGTGAAGCTTTCCAAAGAGGAGAGAATTACATCCGTGGCCGACTTTCTTGGCTCACGGTACGGCAAGAACAACAAGGTTGCGGCCGTCGCAGCCATTATCGCCGTGATTGGAACCATCCCCTATATTGCACTTCAGCTAAAGGCAATTTCAGCTTCAGTTGATACGCTGGTAACAGAATTCAGCAACGGATTTCCGACAGGCTCCACCCCTTTCGGAGACATCACACTTTTTGTTGCTGCAACACTGGCCCTCTTCGCAGTTCTCTTCGGAACCCGCCACACGGATGCAACTGAACACCAGCATGGCCTCATGCTCGCAATTGCAATGGAATCCGTCATCAAGTTGATAGCGTTTCTCTGTGTCGGAATATTCGTCACATGGTTCATGTTCGACGGGGTGGCAGACCTCGTTGCACAGGCAGGCGAAAGCCCCAGGATACAGCAGATCGTTACAAACGGATTTGATGTCGGCAATTTCCTGATTCTGACATTTCTCAGCCTTATTGTGTTTCTGTTGCTGCCGAGACAGTTTCATGTGGCAGTTGTCGAAAACAATTCTGACGCGGAACTGCGGCGTGCCCGCTGGCTTTTCCCGTTGTATCTCGTGGCAATCAATCTCTTCGTGGTCCCGATCGCAGCCGCAGGGATTTTGCGTTTTGGCATAGCGGCAAATGCAGATGACTATGTACTCCTGCTCCCCATTCTGGAGGAACAGCGGGTTTTGGGCTTGCTTGTTTTCCTTGGCGGCCTCTCAGCAGGAACGGCAATGGTTATTGTTGCTTCAGTCGCACTTGCGATCATGATTTCCAATGACCTCATACTCCCGTTGATCCTGCGGTCACGCGCGACTTTTGGGCGGGCTGACCCAGAAGACATGGAAGGCAACATTCTCAACATAAGGCGGACAGCAATTTTTGTTGTCCTCGCCCTTGCCTATATCTACTACTCAGTGGCTGACAATTCTGCGGCACTTGCTTCCATCGGCCTCGTCTCCTTTGCTGCGATAGCCCAATTGGCACCGGCCTTTTTCATAGGCATGTTCTGGAAGGAGGCAAATGCACGCGGTGCAATGTTGGGAATGCTGGCAGGGTTCTGTGTATGGATGTATTGCCTGCTTCTGCCAACGGTTCTACCGGAGACAAGTGCATTCGTTCAGAACGGAATATTCGGCATTACGGCCCTGAAACCGGAAAACCTCTTTGGCACAAACATGAGCCCGATCGCAAATGGTGTCATTTGGAGCCTGTTGATCAATACAAGTGTTTTTGTATGGGGCTCAAAATCCCGAAAGTCCGACCCACAAGAACGTCTTCAGGCTTCCTTGTTTGTAAGCTATCAATCCGATAATGAGCGACACAACATGGGCCGCTCCACGATCCGGGTTCAGCATCTCTATGAAACCTTGTCGCGCTATCTTGGTCCGGAACGCACCAAACGTTCCTTCGAGGTCTATTGGGCTTCGAAAGGTCCAACACCACCACCGGAGACGATTGCCGATCAGGACCTGTTCCGGTTTTCCGAGCAACTGCTGGCCAGCGCCATTGGAGCCTCTTCTTCGCGACTGGTCCATACACTGCTCGTTCAAAGACATGACAAGAGTAACCACAGCAATCTCGAATTGCTGGATGAAGCTTCAAAAGCCATTCAGTTCAACCGTGACGTGCTGCAAACAGCATTTGACCAGCTTGAACAAGGGATTACGGTTTTCGACGGAGATTACAGGCTTGCTTCCTGGAACCAGCAATTCCGAAAAATCCTGAACTTGCCAGCCAGAATGGGGCAGGCAGGCACCCCGATCATAAACATCGCACATGCGATTGCCGAAGCAAACCAGCTTGCTTCAGAAGACCTGACTGGCGAACAACTGGCGCAACGCCTCGTCAATCAGGATCAAAGCTGGCAGCTTTATTTGCCCAATTCAGACAAAGTGCTCGAAATCAGTACCAGCCCGATGCCGGATGGCGGTATCGTCATAACTTGGCACGATATCACCGAAAAAGTACGGGCTGCCGAAGCCCTCAAAGATGCAAATGAAACTCTCGAAAAACGCGTGGAGGAACGAACAAGCGAACTGGAAGAGGCAAAACAGTTCGCTGACCAGGCAAATGCCAGCAAAACCCGGTTTCTTGCCGCTGCGGGACACGACATTCTGCAGCCACTGAATGCAGCGCGTCTTTATTCCGCAACCCTGCAGGAGACAATACAAGGGGGGCGCAGCACCGATCTTGCTGACAATATCAGCAAGTCGCTCGCCTCGGTTGAAGAAATCCTTGGCTCCATACTGGCCATCTCTCGCCTTGATACTGCAAATCCGGAACTAAACATCAGTAATTTTCCCTTGCGACGCATAACCGAGCAAATGGAAATCGAGTTTGAACCGGTCGCGAAAAATTCGGGTCTCGACTTGCGTTTTGTTCACTCCTCCAAATGGGTCCGGTCCGATCCGGCATTGTTGCGAAGAATGCTGCAAAACCTGATTTCAAACGCCCTCAAGTTTACCCGTGCAGGCAAAGTTGTGGTTGGGTGCAGGAAGCACGGCGATACAGTGACACTTGAAGTTCTTGATACTGGAATAGGCATGAATACGGATGAGCAAAAGATTGTTTTCTCGGAATTCACCCGTCTGAAGTCGACGAGCGACCAGGCACCAGGCCTGGGTCTCGGGCTTTCTATTGTCGACCGGATTGCAAAACTTCTTCAGCATGATGTTGTTTTGGAATCCAAACCAGGACACGGCAGTCAGTTCAAGATACTTCTGCAAACAGTCGAACCCGTACTCGCCGAAACAGCCAAAAAAGCAAGTCCGGGCAAATCGGCGACGGGACAACTCACTGGTACCAGGGTCCTGTGTATTGACAATGAACCTGCCATCCTTGACGGCATGGAAGCCTTGCTTAGCCAGTGGGGTTGCGAAGTCTCATGCGCCAAGAACCTGCCGGAAGCAATGCAGCATCTCAAGTCAGTTTCACCAGATGTTGTGATGGTGGATTACCACCTGGATGATGGAACCGGTATCGAAGCATTCATGGCGATTGAAAAAACCATTCCGGGATATTTGCCGGGTATACTGATCACTGCCGACCGTTCAGAGGAAGTACAAAAAAAGGCAAGGGATGCAGGTCTTGTGATTTTGAACAAACCGGTGAAGCCTGCAGCGTTGAGAGCGCTGGTTTCGCAGAAAAGGCATAGTTCCCAGGCTGCTGAATAATTGAAATCAGTCGGCGTTTACGGCACTCTCCATAAAGCCTGAACCGATCTTGTTCATTATAATGACTGCCTGGGTACGGCTATCCACACCAAGCTTCAACAAAACTGCCGAAACATGGGCTTTCACGGTTGCTTCGGAGACATCAAGTTCATAGGCAATCTGCTTGTTGAGAAGGCCTTCGCCAAGCATGGAAAGAACACGGGTTTGTTGCGGTGTCAGGGACTGCAGTTTGTTGATGATGTCCGCTGACTCCGGATCCATGTCGGTGTTTAGGTCAATGCTTGGCGGAACCCAGACTTCTCCGGATTGAACAGAACGTATGCCTTCAACAAGATAATCCGTTCCGGAAGATTTGGGAATAAAACCGGAAGCGCCAAGTTCAATACACTTCTTTATGGTCATTGTATCTTCGGCTGCTGATACCACAATGACCGGCGTTTCCGGAAACTCTGCCCTGATGGATATCAGGCCCGAAAATCCGCTCGCACCCGGCATCGACAAATCCAGAAGCACAAGATCGGCAGAATTCAGTTCGCCCAGCAATTTGCGCAGCCCATCGAGGTCCCCGACCATGCTGATTTCACAATCAGGAATGACACCGGAAATGGCCTGACGAAGTGCATCACGAAATAGCGGATGATCATCCGCAATGATGACGTAAGGATTCAAAGCTGCGCCCTCCAAACACGACTTTATCTCCTCAGCAAGGGGTTAAATTATCATCCCTTCTGATTTAAAACTAACCGTTGATATGCTATGTCGCCAAAATTGGCAACACGCCTCGCGGTTATTAAAAAGTACAATCATTCAACTGGTCAAGAAACCAAAGTGAGAAATCTACTGAGAAAAATCCGACAGCGTATACGGAATTTACGCATTGTAACTGCAGTCATTGCAATCCTGCTGGCTGTTGCAGCCTTTCCCTGGCCATGGCAATTCGAAACCTGGAACCAGTCCATATTCATTGGCATCCCATTGCCGTATTTCCTGGTGTTGTTTGTGATACCGGTTTTCGCTTTGCTAATCCTGATCATCCATAACAATACCGCAGAAGATATTGACCGTCATACGCTGGAATTCGAAAATGAATGAGTGCCTGATACCTGTTTTGATTGAAGGGTTCGTGCAGTGACCGGCAATACACCCTTTTCATATTCTGCTTCGCTGATCACCATGTTTGTCGTCAGCTTTGGCCTTGTCATCCTGTTTGCCGGAATTTTGCAGCAAATCGGGGCGCCAATTCTCTACATATCCCTTTTAATGATGATTTTTGTCGTTGGTCTCTACGTCTTTTCCGGACTGTTTGGAAAAACCATGCGCTTTAGCACTTTCCAGACGACTGACAAGCAAAGCAATCCGGTCATTACAGGCATGATGATCGCATCCGGTATTTTGTCGGGAACCGTATTCCTTCTGGAACCGGGAAATGCCTACAGTAACGGAACCGACTTTCTGGTGATGTTCCTTGGAATGCTGGTTGGTATTGCATTTCTGACCATTCTTTTTTCTGCAAAAATTGCGCGCTCAAAATCAGCGACACTTACAACCCTTTTATTTCCGGCAAAGTCCCCGAAACCGGTTATCGCGATTACAGCCTTAATTGTAATCGTCTGCAGCTTCTCCCTTCTTGTAGCCCAATTGAAGCTGATTGGCATATTCATGCAGAATTTTTACAGCATCGAACCGCTCTTGGGCATGATGATGCTGGTAGCTGTATCTACTGTCTGCCTCATCATGGGAGGTATGCAGTCCTTGGGAATAGCCCGCATGCTTGCCTATCCGGCAATTGCAATCGCCATTTTTGTCCCGCTTATCTGGACCTCATACAACATTACCGGCAACCCGGTTCCCCAACTCGCTTTCGGAGACGGAGCGTTACGGCCGGTTCTGGAAATCGACCGCGAAATGCTCAGTGCCGGCATTGCCGCGGAAGATGACATCTTCAATCCTTTGAAAGAAGGCAGACAGTTTACCGGCTTCAATTATCTGGCGGCCCTGTTTTCCGTCGTTTTTGCTTTCGCTGCCATGCCGCATCTGCTTCAGCAT
>JBCCYR010000145.1:0-6797 GCA_039189355.1 Pseudomonadota bacterium | reverse complement strand
TGAACTGGCTGGCCTTTTCCTGTTTGATGAAGTGGCACGACTGCAGCAAGAACAGTCTGTTGCATTGTTTTTGCTTCTTGTAACCATTGCGTCATTGATTATCGGCTTCCTTGTCGAAGGGGTTTTTTGGGTACTGAAAAAGATTTCACCTGAAAAGAAATCCGTAAATGATGAAGGCTGGTTTCGCAAAAGTTTTGACCGCGGGTTTAATGCATTCCGTGATGGAATATTCGACAAGATGGTCAAGGCCTCCTATCGCTGGAGATACGTGACTGTAGCAGTTGCAGTTGCCACATTGCTCGCGTTTGTGGTTGGGCCAATTCGCGGCGAACAGGTGAAATTTGTGTTTTTCCCGTCCCCTGAGTCTGAGAACATAAGTGCTATCGTGGTATTTAATACAGGGATAACGGAACCCCGCGCTTTGGAGATTCTTGGAGAAGTTGAAACTGCCCTTGATGTTGCGGTTAGTGAAATCACCGAAGGTGAAGAAGAACTGATTAGTGCGGTATTTACAACACTTGGATCTGCGGGGTTTAGCCGTGGTGATAACTTGGCGCAGATCAGGGTACAGCTTACCTCTTCTGAAATACGCACCATAAGAACACCTGAAATTGTTCGCGCCTGGCGCAAGGCCGTGCCCGATCTGGCAGGAGCCAGAAGAGTGGCAATTTTTGCCTCGCGAGGCGGTCCGCCGGGGCGTGACATTGAAATCGAAATTTTGGGGGGAGATGTTGCCACCCTTAAACAGGCCGCAGGCCGCGTAATGCCCATTGTTTCTTCACTGGAAGGTGCGTCAGGTATTTCGGATGATTTGCCTTTCGGCAAGCCTGAACTCACTATGCAGCTTACAACTCGCGGGGCTGCTTTTGGTTTCACAATTGATGAAGTTGGCCGCCAGATACGCAGCGCTTTTGATGGCGCAATTGCACGCCGTTTTGCCCGTGGTGATGATGAGGTCGCAATTCGCGTTTCATTACCTGAAACAGAAAAAGGCGGTAACAGACTTCGTAATTTCGAATTACGAAGTCAGCAAGGAGAGTATGTGCCACTGGACGAAGTGGTATCATTTGGCGAAAAACAAGGATTTGCAGTAGTTCAGAGAAAAAACGGAAAGAGAATTGTCTCGATAACCGGTGACTTGAATACGAGTATCATTACAACTGAAAAAGCCATCGAAGTTTTGCGCAAGACCGAGATTCCGGAAATTTTGCAAGAGATGAATCTTGAGTACCGATTTACAGGTCGTAATGAAGAGCGCGCCAAAGCATTCGCGGACTTGAGTGTCGGTGTTTATGCTGCACTTGCTTTCATCTACATCATTCTTGCCTGGGTTTTTGGGAATTATTTCAAACCGATTGCGATCATGCTCATCATTCCGTTCGGAATTGTTGGGGCGGTCGTCGGGCACTGGATACTTGGCTACAAACTTACAATTCTTTCTTTCATCGGTTTGTTGGGTCTTGCCGGAATTCTGGTGAACGATTCGATCATTCTTGTCAGCAGGCTGGATGAGCGGCTGGACCGAGGTGAAAGCCTGTTTGAAGCCTCGGCAGGCGCAAGCCGCGACAGGTTGCGGGCTGTCCTGCTGACATCTCTTACAACGATTGGCGGGCTTATCCCGCTCATGTTCGAAAAAAGCCTGCAGGCCCAGTTCCTGTTGCCAATGGCGATTACCATCGTTTTTGGTCTGGCACTGGCAACGCTGCTGGTACTGTTCCTCGTGCCTGCAATCATTGGCATCGGCGGTGATATCAACTGGTTCCTGAAGACCCTGTTTGGCGAGCGGAAAAAGCTGCGGCTGCAACCCGGTGAATAGGGTCTAACTGCGCCAGAAGCGCGGCATAAAAAGAACCAGCACGGTAAACAGTTCCAGACGACCAACCAGCATGGCGGCACTTAATATCCACTTGGCTGTATCATTGAGCCCCTGGAAGTTTCCTGAAGGCCCGATTGTCTCTCCAAGGCCCGGTCCCACATTTGAGATTGCAGTTCCGGCAGCAGACATGGAAGTAAGAAAGTCGAGGCCTGTAAGGTTGAGCGCAATTGCAAACAACCCGAAAAGCAAGAAATAAATCACAAAGAAATTCATCACCGCACCGGCAACCGTATTTTCAATGCGGGAATTGTTGAACCGCATTACAAAAATGCCATTTGGATAAAATATCCGGTTGATCTGCTGTTTGATGACCTCGAACAGTACCTGAAAGCGGAAGACCTTGATGCCGCACGATGTGGAGCCAGCGCAGCCGCCAATAAACATGATGGCAAAAAAGAAGGCGTTTGATCCCGGTGCCCAAAGTCCGTAATCAG
This sequence comes from Pseudomonadota bacterium, assembly GCA_039189355.1. GTDB lineage: Bacteria > Pseudomonadota > Alphaproteobacteria > Rhizobiales > Rhizobiaceae > JAALLB01. The sequence continues at coordinate 4,487 of JBCCYR010000145.1, read as the reverse complement.
CGGAGGCATATCCCGTGCCCGTCATGATCGAGGTGACGTTGAAAGCGGATTGCACGACTCTCGCATACGGTTCGTTTTCAACGCCTGGATGCAGGGCCCATGCAATGGCGATCAGACCACCCAGCAGCACCAGAAAGACCTGGACTTGTGAGTTTTCCCAGATTTTCTTGGGCTGTCCCTGCCAAGCCTGCACGTAAAGTATGAACGGAATTGAACCAAGAATCATGAAGCAGACAGCAATCAGTTCAATGGCGTTGCTGTCAAAAAAAGCGATTGAAGCATCCCGCGTGGAGAACCCTCCGGTTGCAACCGTTGTCATTGCATGCACAACGGCATCCATCAGGTTCATGCCCGCAATCAGATATGCAACCATGCACAGGGCAGTGATCAGAATGAAAACCAGTGTGATTGATCCCGAGATTTGCGTGGCGCGTGGCATGATTTTCTCAGCCGTATCGAAAGCTTCCACCTTGAAAAGCTGCATGCCGCCGATCTGCAGCATCGGGAAAACGGCAATCGCCATCACGATGATACCCAAGCCGCCAAGCCATTGCTGAATGCCGCGCCACAGCAGAATTCCGGGTGGTGCAATGTCCAGGTTGGTTATCACGGTAGAGCCGGTAGTGGTCAGGCCCGACATGGATTCAAAGAATGCGTCGGTAAACGTTGGAACCACACCGGACAGGAAATAGGGCAGGGCTCCGAAAACCGTAAGTGCAAGCCAGGCAACCGTTGTCATGACAAATGCCTGCCTTGTGGAAAGGCTGTTGGCTGTGCCCCGGGCACCGGAATAAAGACCAAGGCCGACAAGAAGCGTCAGTGTGCCCGTGAATGCAAAAACCTCCCAGTCGCTGTTATTCGCACTCAGGTCCACAAGCGCGGGTATGAACATGGCTGCGCCAAGCGCGGTAAGCAGCAATCCTACGATCAGGAATATAGGCCTCAGGATATCCATGTATCAACCGTCAGTTAATGACCGGATCCAGCCCGGGCAGATCCAGTGGAAATGCCGGAATGTCAACTTCGAAGAGGGTCCCATCTGATCCTTGCATCATGTAATGGCCCTGCATGATACCGGATGGTGTGCCGAGAGGACAACCGCTGGTGTAACTGAAATCCTCGCCGGCCTCGATGACAGGCTGAAGTCCGACAACCCCGTCGCCCTGGACTTCTTCCACACGGCCATCGCTATCGACTATTTTCCAGTACCGGCTGATAAGCTGGACTGTGTCGGAGGACTGATTGTCCACAATAATCCTGTAGGCCCAGAAATATTGGGATTTCTCAGGATTGGAACGCTCGTCAATGTAGACGGGCATTGCTGTAACACTGATGCCCCGTGTGATCGCCTTGAACATGAATTGTCATTCCCCAATGCAAACCGGGGAATAACACAGTTAGACGTTCAAGGCTAATTTTTCAGCGCCTGTTCCAGATCGAAAATCAGGTCATCGGCATGTTCCAGACCAACCGAAAGCCGCAGGGTTCCATCAGTAATGCCCACTTCGACACGTTCTTCCTCGGCAAGGTTGCGGTGTGTGGTGGTGGCGGGATGTGTGACAAGGCTTTTCGCATCCCCCAGATTGTTGGAAATCGTGATGAGTTTCAGCCTGTTTAGCAGGTCAAAGGCTTTTTCTTTCCCGCCTTCAACTTCGAATGCAAGCAAGGTGGAACCTGCTTTCATCTGCCGCTTTGCCAGTTCGGCCTGTGGGTGATCAGGATGCCCGGGATAGATCACCCGCTTGATGCGGTTTTGTGTTGCCAGAAATTCTGCAACCCGGCCTGCATTGTCCGTTTGCCGCTCAACTCTCAACGACAGGGTTTCGAGCCCCTTCAGCAGATTCCACGCATTAAAGGGGCTGAGGCTGGGTCCGGTATGCCGGTAATAGTCATAAAGCTTCTCGTCCACCCATTCCTGTGATCCGAGTACAATACCACCCAGACAGCGTCCCTGGCCGTCAATGTGTTTTGTCGCGGAATAAACAACCACATCCGCACCCAGATCGCCCGGGCGTTGATAAATCGGCGTGGCAAACACATTGTCAACAATCAGGATGGCATCGTTTCCATGGGCCAGATCTGCAACCGCCTTGATATCGACCAGTTCCAAAGTCGGGTTCGTCGGGCTTTCAAGAAAGAAGACGGTTGTATTGGGCCGGACTGCCGCTTTCCAGGCGTCCATGTCTTTTCCGTCAACCAGCGTGCATTCAATACCAAACTTGGGCATCAGCTTTTCCACAACCCACCGGCATGAGCCAAAAAGTGCCCGGGCCGCGACGATATGGTCACCGGCTTTCACATGGCATGCAATCGCTGAGGTGACAGCAGACATGCCGGAAGCAGTTGCCTTGCCGGCCTCCATGCCCTCAAGCAACCGCATACGCTCTTCGAACATGGCAACAGTCGGATTTGCATATCTTGAATATACAAAACCGGGGTCGTCACCGTTGAAACGTGCCTCGGCCAGTTCGGCACTTTCATATACAAAGCCCTGAGTAAGATAGATTGCTTCTGACGTTTCGCCATGTTGGCTGCGGGCTGTCCCACCATGAACGAGGTTGGTCTCAGAATGCCAGCTGTGTGAAATACTCATTTAAAAACTCCACAAAAAAACCCGAAAGCGAAATCGCGTTCCGGGTTGGCAAAGTGATGGTTATTTCACTTGTTTCGGCCCTTTTAGCGACTTCTTTAAAGTGGCTGCAAGCCGACCGGCCAAATCACCACTATTAATATGTGTGTTAGTTGATCTTGGGCTATGCGTCAATCAATCGACGCGATATTTGTAATCAATTCGGTTTCAAGATTTGCTGAAAACATGAAAAGACAAACGGGTATTCTTCCAGATCAGGCGATTGCGAAACTGCATGCCGATGGTCGTCTTGTAAGTGCAAGCGAGCTGAATTCAGACCAGATACAGCCCGCCAGTCTTGATCTGCGCCTCGGCACAAAAGCCTATCGTATCCGGGCTTCGTTTCTGCCCGGCAAGGATTGCACGGTTGAGCAGAAACTTGAACGGTTCAAACTTCACGAACTGGATCTGGAAAATGGCGCAATACTTGAGACGGGGTGTGTTTATCTCGTGCCATTGCTTGAGAGTGCCGATTTGCCGTCAGACATATCGGCATCAGCAAATCCCAAAAGTTCCACCGGCAGGCTTGATATCTTTACCCGCGTTATCGTGGATCACAGCCAGGCATTTGACCAGATACCGTCCGGGTATAGTGGGCCGCTTTATCTCGAAATAAGCCCAAGCACATTTCCGGTCGTGGTGCGGACGGGTTCAAGGCTGTCCCAAATACGCTTCCGTAACGGCCACACCATGCTCAATGATGAGGAATTGCTGGCCCTGCACAATCATGAGACGCTTGTTGCTACTGCGGAACCCAACATCCACAATCAGGGAATTGGCCTTTCAATTGATCTGAGTGGCGATGAAAACGGGCTTGTTGGCTACCGCGGGAAACGCCACACGGGACTTGTTGATGTGGACAAGAAAGCTGCCAATGAAGTTCTGGATTTCTGGGAGCCTATTTACAATCATGGCACCAGTGATCTGGTGCTTGACCCGGATGAATTTTACATTCTGGTTTCACAGGAAGCCGTGCACGTGCCGCCGCTTTACGCAGCAGAAATGGTACCATTTGATCCCTTGGTAGGTGAATTCCGGGTTCATTATGCAGGCTTTTTTGACCCGGGTTTTGGACATGTTCATGCAGGCGGGCTGGGCGCGCGGGGTGTACTCGAAGTCAGAAGCCATGAAGTGCCGTTCATTCTTGAGCACGGACAACTTGTGGGCAGGCTTGTCTACGAACACATGCTCGAAAAACCAGGCAAGTTGTACGGTACAGACCTGGGATCAAATTATCAGGCTCAGGGCCTTAAGCTCTCCAAACATTTCAAGGTATGAACGGCCTATTCGATCTCTTCAGCACAAGGCCAGCTTGCAGGATGGGACATTCCCGCTGGCAGTTTTGTCTCCGAGTTTCCGCAAGCCATTTGCAATTGCCAGTCTTCCAGACCTTCCACGATCGAAAGATCAACACCTTCAAAACGTGTCCGGAACAGATACGAACCTTTCATGGAGATTGGTGTCATGATGTCTGCTCCGCGGAAGTCTGACCGGGCGAGGTTTGAATAATCAAACTTTACTGCGCTGACACGGGCCCCTGAGAAGTTCACGCGTGAAAACTCTCCTCTGGACATATCGGCAGTTTTGATAAGCGCTTTGGAGAAATTTGCGCGGATGATTTCCGCTTTGCTGAAGTTGGAGTCTGAGAAGTCGCTGCCACTGAAATTGGTGCGGTAGGCGATAACGCCGGCAAAATTGACCCCGTTTGCCTTTGCTCCTTCAAGCGAAGCGCGCACCAGGTTTGCTTTGTTCATATTGCTTCCGGTAAGGATTGAATGTCTCAGATCGGAAGAAGACAAATCGGCCTTTGAAAAGTTTGAGCCGGAGAAGTCGAACTCCGTCATGATCAGGTTACGCT
>JBCCYR010000144.1:0-6800 GCA_039189355.1 Pseudomonadota bacterium | reverse complement strand
GATGCAGCAGAACATGAACAGCCAGACCACGTCCACAAAATGCCAATACCAGGCAGCAGCCTCAAAGCCAAAATGTTTCTCGGGTGTAAAGTGACCGGCCATCGCCCGCATCAGGCAAACGATCAGGAATATGGTTCCAACCAGAACGTGAAAGCCGTGGAAACCGGTCGCCATGAAGAATGTTGCACCATAGATGGAATCGGAAAATTCAAACGGTGCAACAGCATATTCATAACCCTGCACAAAACTGAAAAGCACGCCAAGAGCGATTGTGGCAAACAACATGCCATTCAATGTCTTGCGGTCGTTTTCGATCAGAGCATGGTGCGCCCAGGTGACGGTGGTACCTGAAAGAAGCAGGATTACAGTGTTGAAAAGCGGCAGGTGCCAGGGATCAAGCACTTCAATGCCGTCGGGAGGCCAATGTCCACCTGTATGTGCCACGCGGGCTTCCTGAACGATTTCCCCGGGATACAGAGCTGCATCGAAGAACGCCCAGAACCATGCCACAAAGAACATGACTTCGGAGGCGATGAACAAAAGCATGCCGTAACGCAAATGCAGTGAAACTACCCGCGTATGATGTCCTTCGTGGCTTTCCTTGACTGTATCAGACCACCACGCAAACATGGTGTATAAAACCCCGAGGAAACCAACGATCAAAATCCACGGGCCTGCAGCTGCCAAATTCATGCCTGCAACAACGAACTCGCCTTCGGCAAGTGCTCTCATATACGCAATACCACCGATGGCCATGATGAATGCCGCTATGGAACCAATCAGCGGCCATGGGCTCGGATCAATGATGTGGTAATCGTGGTTTACGTTGTGACTGTCAGCCATTTTAAGCTCCCAATTTCCCGCCGGATTTTACCGGTTCCAGTCTTACAAATTTCCGTTGCTTGCGCCAGTGTCGACAGCTGCTTGGTCGGCAGCTATTTCTTCGGGCGACGTGTCACTTTCAAAGAAAGTGTATGAAAGGGTTATTGTATTCAGCGCCTTTAGCGCCTTTTCCAGATCCATATCTGGATCCACATACAAGACAACCGGCATTTCGAGTTTTCCGCCCGGTTCAATGTATGTGTCGGTGAAGCAGAAACATTCAATCTTGTTGAAAAACATGCCAACAGATTGCGGCGTTACGTTAAAACTCGCCATGCCGACAATCGGTTCGTCTGACAGGTTTTCCGCCACATAATTGATAACCATCTGTTCGCCCATCTTGATGGTGACTTGGCGCTGCTCGGGAGCGAACTTCCAGTCAAGACTTGAAGCCGTGTTTGCATCGAAACGAACGTTTATGTTGCGGTCGATAACAGGCACGCCATAGGAATTGTCTACCCTCTGTGTGGTGCCACCATAGCCGGTAACACGGCAAAACAGTTCGTAAAGCGGGACGGATGCATAAGCCAGGCCGCCCATTCCCAAGACAATTCCAACACACATTATAACGACACGAAGGTTGTCACGTGGGCTGGCAGTATTTTCGGTTGAAACAGCTGTCGTCATATTCACCAGATCCTAAAGCGGCCTTTGCAAAATATTGGCGCCAAGTTTAGCCCAGGTTCCGAAATACAAAAGAACCACGAAACCAGCCAGAATTACCGCAAGCGCGATGTTGCGCGCCCGTTGTGCTTTCTTTTGCTTGTCGGTCATCTCGACCGTTTCCTGTGTAAACTCACCCTCGGCCATCAGAAAACTACCCTGGAAACAATTCCATCCACCCCAAGTGCAGCAAACAGGGCGAACAGATAGAATATTGAAAAGCCAAAAAGCTTTTTCTCATGAGCATGGTTGTTGTCTTCCGACCCCTCGCGCCAGACTTTCCAAGAAAGCAATATAAACCGCGCGCCCAAAACAGTAGCAAAAAGACCGTATACCAGGCTGGCATAACCAAGGACCGCAGGCAGTATACCGGTCAGCCCAAGGATCACCGCATAAACAAAGACTTGCAGCCGCGTGGATTTTTCACCCTGAACATTTGGCATCATGGGAACGGATGCGTTTTCATAATCCTTGAGGCGGAACAGCGCCAAGGCCCAGAAATGAGGTGGGGTCCACAGGAAGATGATCGCAAACAGCACAATGCTTTCAACGGATATGGTTCCGGTTACAGCCGCCCAACCGATCATCGGCGGGAAGGCACCAGCCGCACCACCGATTACAATGTTTTGAGGCGTCGATCGCTTGAGCCACATTGTATAAATGGCAACGTAAAAAAAGATGGTGAAGGCCAGCAAGAAGGAAGCCAGCCAGTTGACCATCACACCCAACATCATGACCGAGAAGACCGACAGCACAATACCGAACACAAATGCCTGTTCGGGCTTGATACGTCCGTCAGGGATGGGCCGCTTGGCAGTACGTGCCATGATGCGGTCGATATCTTCATCATACCACATGTTCAAGGCACCGGAGGCACCGGCACCAATCGAAATACACAAGATTGCAATCAAACCAATCAGAGGATTGATGCCGCCAGGCGCAAGCAGCATTCCGACAAAAGCCGTGAAGATCACCAGATACATCACTCTCGGCTTCATGAGCTGAAAGTAGTCGCGCGGCATTGCGGACGAAATGATCGTCTCCTCTGCCCTGCCTGATATGCTTTCAACACTCATTTGTCATACACCTTCAAGGATTGAGCCGTCAGAATGACGGCTCATGTCTTTTCTTATTTTATTTTTGGAAGTGTTTCCCACTGGTGGAATGGCGGTGGTGATGGCAATTGCCATTCCAGTGTCGTTGCACCTTCACCCCATGGATTGTCTCCGGCTACCCGTTTTTTCTGGAATGCCTCAAAGATTGCGTAGAGGAACACCAGCACGGCAATACCGGAGAGGTATGATCCGTATGAGGAAACCAGGTTCCAGCCAGCATAAGCATCCGGATAGTCGACATAACGGCGAGGCATGCCCTGAAGACCGAGGAAGTGTTGCGGGAAGAAGACCAGATTCACACCAATGAAAGTCAGCCAGAAATGTGTCTTTGCAAGGAATGAATTGTACATGTAACCGGTCATTTTCGGGAACCAGTAGTACCAGGCTGCAAAGATCGCAAACACCGCACCCAATGACAGCACATAATGGAAGTGCGCAACCACATAATAAGTGTCGTGGAAGGCACGGTCGAGACCGGCATTGGCGAGCTGAACACCTGTCACACCACCAACGGTAAACAGGAAGATGAACCCGATTGCCCAAAGCATTGGAGTGCGGAATTCAATTGAACCGCCCCACATGGTCGCAATCCAGGAGAAAATCTTTACCCCTGTCGGCACCGCGATCACCATGGTTGCAAATACAAAGTAGCGTTGCGTATCGAGTGACAGGCCTACAGTATACATGTGGTGTGCCCACACGATAAAGCCGACTGCACCGATTGCGACCATCGCAAGAGCCATCCCCATGTAACCAAAGACCGGCTTTTTCGAGAATGTTGAAACGATGTGGCTGATGATGCCGAAACCCGGCAGGATCAGAATATACACTTCAGGGTGACCGAAGAACCAGAACAGATGCTGGAACAGGATCGGGTCACCACCGCCTTCAGGAACGAAGAATGTGGTACCGAAGTTACGGTCGGTCAGCAACATTGTGATTGCACCTGCAAGTACGGGAAGAGACAACAAAAGCAGGAATGCAGTAATCAAAACTGACCAGGCAAAAAGCGGCATCTTGAACAATGTCATGCCTGGTGCACGCATGTTGAAGATTGTCGTGATGAAGTTGATTGCACCAAGAATGGATGAAGCACCAGCTCTGTGAAGCGCAAGGATGGCAAGATCCATTGCAGGCCCGGGCTGACCAGCCAGGGATGAAAGCGGCGGATAAATCGTCCAGCCACCGCCAACGCCGGTTGCACCCGGAGGTCCTTCAACAAACATCGACAGCAGAAGCAGGAAGAATGCAGGTGGCAACAGCCAGAATGAAATATTGTTCATACGCGGGAAGGCCATGTCCGGCGCACCAATCATGATCGGCACCATCCAGTTTGCAAATCCGCCGATCAATGCAGGCATGACCATGAAGAAGATCATGATGAGGCCGTGCCCGGTGGTGAACACGTTGTACATGTGCGGGTTGCCGAAATACTGAAGACCCGGCTCCTGCAGTTCGGCACGCATGGCGATCGAAAGCAGCAGACCAATGATACCCGCAAAAATCGCGAAAATCAGGTAAAGCGTACCAATGTCTTTATGGTTTGTTGAGTAGAACCAGCGCTTGAAGAAGCCTGGCTTGTGATTGTGAGCATCATGTGCAGCTGTGTAAGCCATATTGTTTCTCCAACTACCCTTTATTCGTTCGTGCCGTTTTGCGCCAATTTGATGTTGCGCGCATCTTCAATTGCAGCGATGAGATCCTGATTGGCCTGATCAAGCCCCGCTGCCTGTACGTTTGTCTGCCATTCGTCAAACTGTTCCCTTGACACGACGCGAATGCCAATCGGCATGAAAGCATGGTTCACACCGCAAAGCTCTGAACACTGGCCATAATAAAGGCCTTCCTTGTTGGCTTTGAACCATGTCTCGTTAACACGACCAGGGATAGCATCCATTTTCACGCCAAAAGCAGGCAGTGCAAATCCATGAATAACACCTGCCGCATCAGCAGTTACAAGAACGCGGATTGTTTCACCAACCGGAACGACCAGTTCATTGTCAACGGAAAGCAGGTTTGGATATTGAGTAAGGTCGGTCTTACCGGCATCCACACGCTCTTCCTGCGCGGCTTCTTCCCCGCCTGCAAGATAAGTAGAACCGATGAGGTTTGATGAAAACGAGATTTCGCTTTCGTCCTGATATTCAAAATCCCAGAACCAGGATTGTCCGGTTGCCTTTACGGTGACAGTCGGCTCTTCACCGGGATCAAACTGGTTTTCCAGCAATTCGAAAGACGGAATGGCAATCGCGATAAGAATAATGATCGGCGCAACTGTCCAGACAACCTCAACGGTTGTGTTGTGACTGTTCTTGGATGGTGTTGGATTGCTCTTCGCGTTGTATTTGATCATCACCCAGAGCAGCAGGAGCATCACGAAAATGGTGATCGGCGTAATGAACCAGAATGTGTATGCATCAAACCATTCAATACTGGCCATCATGTCTGACGCAGCTGTCTGGTGCCAAATACCCCAATCTGTGGGTTGTGCTGCATGTGCGGTCGAGGCAGCAAGAATACCGCCAATGCCTGAAATGATTGAAGCAAGAGCCTTCATCAACTATCTCCCGGACCAAATTCGCTACGATTGATACACCAAAAAGCGAACTTAAAATTCTGTTTTCAGCCAAGATTACATTGATAACCAGAATCCTGACCCACTGTAGTTTTTCAAACCATACCCTGCGATTATAGGCAATCTTCCCGGTGGATAAAATCGTGCGGCAAATTTGCACGCAAATCCTGTAAACCGGTCTCAATATTGCTGTTTTTGCAGTTCAACCGAATTTGAAGCCCAAACGGCAACAGGACCCTAAAATGGCCAAAGTTGTTATGACAGCATCTGGCGTAACAGCACATGGTTTATGGGTAACATGGATTTTGTTGGAAATTCTGTACACAAATTGCATAAGATAAGAATGATTCGGGGGCCTGAATGCGTTTTTCTGCGAAGTTGATTACATGCCTGCTTTCTGTGTGCATTGCACTTGCAATGCCTGCCAATCTTGCTCTTGCACAGGGCGCAGTAAAGTCGGCTCATGGCGCATGGTCCATGGTATGTGACACGCCTCCCGGGGCTTCCAGCGAACAATGTGCACTGATGCAGAATGTGGTCGCGCAGGACCGTTCCGAAGTTGGCCTGTCTGTTGTTGTGCTGCGGACGGCTGACGGAGAGTCCGAAATCATGCGTGTGCTTGCTCCGCTCGGTGTACTACTCCCCAACGGCCTCGGACTGAATGTGGACGGCAAGGATATAGGCCGCGCCTACTTTGTAAGATGCTTTCAGGACGGCTGTTACGCAGAAGTGATTTTGCAGGGCGAACTCCTTGAAACCCTGAAAGCAGGCAAGACAGCGACCTTCATTGTTTTCCAGACCCCGGAAGAAGGCATTGGCATTCCGGTTGATCTGAGCGGGTTTTCTGACGGATACTCGCAAATCCCTTAAATCTCGATTATTGGTGATCCCGTTTACACTTGGTTTTTCGGGTGCAAGTGTTATCTCAACCGTAAAGCAACTATTCGACCGAGGCTGAAAAATGGATTCGCTGATTGACCAGTTTGATATCGACACATCACAGATTGAGGGAATGCTTCGCGATTCCATCGGCCAGGCTGATGATGGCGAACTTTTTGCCGAGTACAGTGAGACGGAAGCACTGGTTTTTGACAATGGCAAACTGAAAACCGGAACATTTAACACGTCGCAAGGGTTCGGCCTGCGCGCCGTTGCGGGAGAAGTTTCAGCTTACGCCCATTCCGGCGACATGAGTGAAGCCGGACTTAAACGGGCATGCGATGCAGTGCGCTCCGTCCAGTCAGGGAAAGGCGGAAGTTATGCTGCCGGTCCCAAAGGCACCAACCGTAAACTGTATGCAGAAGACAACCCGATCGGGTCTCCTTCGTTTGAGGACAAGGTCAAGCTCCTTGAAACGATTGATGCCCATGCGCGCGATCTTGATGACCGGGTCCGGCAGGTGACGGTATCGCTTGCTGCAAACTGGCAGCTGGTTGAAATCCTGCGTGCTGACGGGCATTTTGTAAGGGACGTTCGGCCTCTTGTTCGTGTTGGTGTCAATATCGTCGCTGGCGAAGGTGACCGCCAGGAAAGTGGCAGTTACGGTTTCGGGGGCCGCTCTTCAT
>JBCCYR010000143.1:0-6801 GCA_039189355.1 Pseudomonadota bacterium | reverse complement strand
CAGACCCGGAAGATGGACTTACAAGATATACGGGAAGCAAGGCGATGGCATCGCAATGCAGCGTTACGCGCAAAAAAGGCAGGTTTTGATATTGTCTATGTCTACGCAACGCACGGTTACATGCTTTCCCAATTCATGTCCAAAACCATGAATTCACGTACTGACGAATATGGTGGCTCGCTGGAAAATCGTATTCGTATCGTAAGGGAAATCATAGAAGACACAAAAGAAGCGGTGGGCGATACGATGGCCGTAGCCGTTCGGATGTCTTCCGAGATTAATGGTGGCGATGGCGGAGACGGCAATCCGGTACCCGGAGAAACCGAGGATGTGTTTGGCATTCTCGGAGAGCTGCCGGATTTGTGGGACATCAACATTTACGACTATTCACTCGAAATGGGATTGTCCCGTTTCGTGCAGGAAGGCTCCCTGGAACCCTATGTCAAATCGATCAAAAGCCTCACCAGCAAACCGGTGGCAAGCGTCGGCAGGTTTACCTCGCCTGATACGATGGCAGGCCTGATAAAGCGCGGTGTACTGGATTTTATAGGAGCAGCACGACCTTCAATTGCTGACCCCTTTCTGCCGAAGAAAATTGAAGAAGGCAAGCTTGAAGACATTCGTGAATGCATCGGGTGCAACATTTGTTACACGGGCGATGGCAAAGGTGTACCAATCCGCTGCACTCAAAACCCGACCATGAGTGAAGAATGGCGGCGTGGCTGGCATCCGGAAAAAATCAATACGAAGAAATCGGATGCGTCCGTACTTGTAGTTGGCGCTGGCCCCGCCGGTCTTGAAGCTGCGCATGCACTTGGAAAGCGCGGCTATAACGTGATGCTGGCAGAAGCTACACGAGAGTTGGGAGGGCGTGTAAGCCTTGAATCAAAACTGCCAGGACTTAATCAATGGGCGCGTGTAGGAGACTACAGGCTGCAGCAAATTGAAAAACTCGGCAATGTTGAAGTCTTCCGCGAGAGCAGACTTACCGCTGCCGAAGTTCTTGAGACCGGTGCAAATCACATCGCCATAGCGACCGGTTCAAAATGGTGCCGGGACGGATTTGGAGCCAATGCGCTTTCCGGAATTACGGATCTCAATCCAACAGATCACATCTTCACACCGGACGACATCATGGCGGGCCGAATGCCAGAAGGGCATACGTTGGTATACGATGATGACCATTATTACATGGGTTCAGTGATTGCTGAAAAGATACGCAACGCAGGCATGCCGGTCACCCTTGTTACTCCCGGGGAACGCATCTCGGACTGGGGCGAATATACCTATGACCGCTGGAGAGCCCAAACCCGTCTGATGGAAATCGGAGTTGAACTTCATGTCTCGCAAAATCTGATGGCGTTCGACGGATCAAGTGCCACACTTTCCTGTGCCTATACAGGTCGGGAAACGGCATTGGAGGCACAGTCCCTTGTTCTTGTGACCGCACGGAAGCCCGAAGACGCGCTATATCATGAGTTGATGCATAAGCTGCCTGACGGATCAAACGGCACTGTGAAGACGATAAAACGGATAGGCGATTGTGAAGCACCCGCGATCATTGCCGCAGCAGTCTTCTCCGGGCACCGTTATGCGAGAGAATTGGACGAAGAAATTGACCGGGACAATCCGCTGAAACATGACCGTGTTTTTTGTGAAGACTGAACAAGGTTGCAGTTATCGGATCAGGACCGAATCTTACCGTTAGCTTTCAGCATGGCCGTAATCAGTTGATCCCTTTTGTGATAGAGGCTTTCAACAGACTCACCGTTCGTTTCTTCATTCACACCCGCTACCAGCTTTTCGGCGGTATCAGCATTAAGGCGTGGGTCGCCCAGATCATCCCACCATCGGTTGAAGCTTGGCGTATAGCGTTCGCAAAATGATTGAAGCCCGCCTTCTCCCGCTCCCAAATGAAACAACATGGTTGGCCCCATCGCCGCCCACCGAAGGCCCGGACCAGACCAAACGGCCTTGTCCACATCTTCAACTGATGCAACCCCCTCGTCTACAAGATGGATTGCTTCCCGCCATAAAGCCGCCTGCAAACGGTTTGCCACATGCCCGGGCACTTCCTTGTTTACCCGGATCGTTACCTTGCCAACTTGGCGGTAAAAGGTCTCGGCAATTTCCAGAACCCCATGTGCGGTTTTTTCATTCGCCAGCAATTCCACCAGAGGTATCAGGTGAGGCGGATTGAACGGATGTCCCAGAATAAAACGGGACGGATCTTTCCAGCCTTCCTGCATTTCCTTGACCATCAGACCTGAGGCGGACGAACATACGATTGCTTCTTCCTCAAGGTTCGGTTCAATTTCTGCAAACAAGGCATGCTTTACTTCAATGCGCTCCGGCACATTTTCCTGAACAAACCCGCAGCCTTTCACAGCCGCACCAGCATTTTCAAAAAAGGATAGACTTCCCTTGCGGCCCTCAACCGCCAGGCCGAGTTCCAACAACGTAGACCAAGCCTTGGCAACATATGCTTCCACATCTTGTTTAACAGTTGGGGATATATCAAAGACGTTGACGTCTTTCCCGGCAGCAAGGAACAGCGCAGTCCAACTCGCACCAATCACGCCCGCACCAAGCACAGCAACCTTGTTGATTTCCTTCATCGGCAAACCCCGCCAGCTTTAAAATTTCACCATGTCACCGCCTTTAAGCGCGAGACGCTCCCGCGCTTCATCCGGCGCTGCAACCGTCAGGCCTAGATTTTCAATGATACTCCGGATATTCCTGACCTGCTCAGCATTGGAGCTGGCCAGTTTTTTCGGACCGATATAGAGCGAATCTTCCAGTCCCACCCGCAGATTTCCACCAAGCATAGCGGATTGCGTCGCAAACGGCATCTGGTGACGTCCGGCTGCCAGAACCGACCACTCGTAGTTTTCCTGGCCAAAAAGCTTATTGGCGATCGTATGCATGTGCATCAGGTTGTCGAGGTCTGCTCCTACACCACCCAGAATTCCAAATACCATCTGTATGAAGAATGGCGGCTTGATCATCCCCTTGTCGACAAACCAGGCGACATTATAGAGATGCCCGAGATCATAGCACTCGAATTCGAATTTCGTCCCGTGCCCCTCGCCAAGTTCCTTCAAGGCATATTCGATGGTCCGGAATGTATTGGGGAATATGAAATCTTTCGTCATCTCCAGGAACGGCTCTTCCCAGTCAAATTTCCAGTCAGAGTATTTTTCAAGCATTGGAAAAATGCCAAAATTCATGGAGCCCATGTTGAGTGACGCCATTTCCGGGCTTGCGGTGGTCGCCGCCATTAGCCTTTCATCCATTGTCATACCAAGTCCGCCACCAGTCGAAACATTGATAACGGCATTCGTGGACTGTTTGATGATCGGTAAAAACTGGTTGAAGGTTTCCGGACGGGGATCAGGCTTGCCCGTCTCAGGATCTCTGGCGTGCAGATGGATGATGGAAGCACCAGCTTCTGCAGCCTCGATGGAAGCCGTTGCAATCTCTGCCGGAGTAACGGGCAAGTGTGGCGACATGGTTGGGGTATGGATACCGCCTGTGGGAGCACAGGTTATGATAACGGATTTGGCCATGTCATATCACTCGCAATTTTACCGCCACATCATACTGATAATCCGCAATCATCTAAGTAGAGCCAACAAAAGCCGTTATGCAGTCCGTTCAGTGTGAACACATACGGTATCAAACTCGTCAAAATGCTAATCCCGAAAAGCAAAAGCATTTGACAATTTCAGTCACCTATCTTTTATTTTTCGACAAACAGCATGGTTTTCACAGATACAATACATCATGGAACGAAACAGGTTTAACATTGGAATGCTTTTGCTTGATGGCTTCAATGCCATGGCCATGCAGGCATTCATCGACCCCTTCCGATGTGCAAACTATCTGAACGCGGAAAACCTCTATAATTGGCAATTCCTTTCGTTGGGTGAGGACACTGTCACAGCCAGTAACGGACTGTCTGTCACAAACCTTTCAGGAATCGATGGAGCGGACACAAAATACGACCTCGTTGTGATCAATACCAGCTGGGCACCCGAACGTTTCAGACAAACAAAATTGCTGAGTTGGCTGCACGGTCAATCTCTGAACGGAGCAGCGCTGTGCGGGCTGGATACGGGAGCATTTATTCTGGCATTTGCAGGGTTTTTGAAAAACCGGACAGCAACCGTACACTACGAGCACATTGCGGCTTTCAGAGAGCTTTTCCCCGATGTGGATACAACTGAAGACATTTATGTGATGAACACGGATATCATGACGTGTTGTGGCGGGATAGCGGCAACTGATCTGGCTCTGGAGATCATACGCCTACAGCACGGCATGGAACTCGCCAATGCCGCCAGCCGCTACATTTTTCATGAACGCCTGCGCCATGGCGGCGAGGGGCAATTTCCGGAAACAAGCGAGCCTGTTGGCTATTCGGCACCGTTGAAACTGCGTGAGGCAATCATTCTGATGGAACGCAATCTGGAGCACCCGCTGACGATAGGCGAACTTGCAAACCACGTTGCGATCTCACAAAGACAGCTTGACAGGCTGTTCCAGAAACACACAGGCATTTCACCGGTACGGTATTACATACAGGCAAGGCTCGACCGTGCCCGGGGCCTGATCACGCAAACCGAATTGCCGGTTCTTGACGTGGCAATTGCCTGTGGTTTTTCAGGGCATGCACAATTTACCCGCGCGTATAAGGGCCGTTTCGGGATAACACCAAGCCGCGACAGGGTTGATGGACGGGTTCCTTTCCAGTTCAGGTCATTTCCAAGCCATGCCGGTGTTTGAGATACAAGTCGCTTCACTTAAACTTCTCCCAGTGTTGCCTAAAAGCACCAACCATATCGAATCTTACAATTGATGTGGCACAAACCGTTCTGAACAATTATACCAACCGCTTAGTCCAACCGTATTGCCCGAGGTTTTTCGAAAAAAAATATGGAAAACAACAATACGTTGGCCAGATATAGCTGCAGCATGTCGCCCGGAAATGCGTTTCACGGGATATGGAAGGATTAATTTCGATGAAGATCGGTACACCAAAGGAAACCGCGGCTGGTGAGAACCGGGTAGCCATGACCCCGGACTCTGCCCTGCAACTACAGAAACTGGGATATGAATGCGTCATTGAAACAGGCGCCGGTGCTGCCGCAGGTTTTTCCGACGCTACCTACAAGGATGCAGGTGTCGAGGTTGTCAAAACGGCAGCCGCGCTGTGGAAGGCTGCGGATATTGTCACCAAGGTGCGTGAGCCTAATACAGCAGAACTCAAACGGTTAACCAAAGGCAAAACGCTCATTTCTTTTTTCAATCCGGCCGGAAACGAAAAAGGAATGAAACAGGCCAAATCCAAGGGCGCAAACGTTATCGCGATGGAAATGGTTCCGCGTATTTCACGCGCGCAGAAAATGGATGCCCTTTCTTCCATGGCAAACATTGCCGGCTATCGCGCTGCTATAGAAGCAGGCAACAATTTTGGCCGCTTTTTTACCGGACAGGTAACAGCTGCCGGGAAGGTGCCGCCTGCAAAGGTATTGATTGTCGGAGCAGGCGTTGCAGGTTTGGCCGCCATCGGTACATCGACATCCCTTGGAGCAATCACATATGCATTTGATGTTCGCCCGGAGGTGGCTGAACAGGTCGAATCCATGGGGG
Organism: Pseudomonadota bacterium; assembly: GCA_039189355.1. GTDB lineage: Bacteria > Pseudomonadota > Alphaproteobacteria > Rhizobiales > Rhizobiaceae > JAALLB01. The sequence continues at coordinate 1,146 of JBCCYR010000143.1, read as the reverse complement.
CAGAATTCGTCTATCTGGACTTTGAGGAGGAGCAAGAGGACGGCGCATCAACCGGCGGTTATGCTTCTGTGCAGTCCGAAGAATTCCGTAACGCCCAACTCGCCAAATTCCGCGAACTCGCACCCGAAATGGACATCGTAATCACGACTGCGCTGATCCCGAACCGCGATGCGCCGAAGCTATGGCTTGAGGACATGGTCAAGGCAATGAAGCCTGGTTCTGTAATCGTCGATCTTGCGGCTGAAAGAGGCGGCAATGTTGAAGGGACGGTCAAGGATGAAAAAATCATCACTGCAAACGGTGTGACAATCATCGGATATACGGACTTCCCTTCCCGGATGGCCGCTCAAGCCTCATCCCTTTATGCCACAAACATCCGTCACATGATGACAGATCTGACACCGCAGAAAGACGGCCAGGTCAACCATGACATGGAAGATGACGTTATCCGTGGCGCAACTGTGACGTTTGACGGCGAGATCACCTTCCCGCCTCCGCCGCCCAAAATTCAGGCAATCGCTACCCAGCCCAAAAAAGAAGTGAAGGAACTGACACCTGAAGAAAAACGGGCTGAAGAGATCGAAGCCTTCAAGGCTCAGACCAAACAGCAAGTCACGTTGATCGGTATTGGTGGTTTTCTGATGCTGCTTGCGGGAATTTTTGCTCCCCCAAGCTTCATGCAGCATTTCATCGTCTTTGTACTGGCAGTCTTTGTTGGCTTTCAGGTTATTTGGAATGTCTCACACAGCCTGCATACGCCACTGATGGCGATCACCAATGCCATATCATCGATTATCATTCTGGGTGCCCTGATGCAGATCGGGTCAGGTTCCTATCTTGTCATTCTGCTGGCTGCCCTTTCGGTCTTCATGGCAGGCGTCAACATTTTCGGCGGCTTTCTCGTAACCCGGCGCATGCTTGCCATGTTCCAGAAATCTTAAGGAGGCCGCACAAATGGAAACAGGTTTTACTTCTGCTGCTTATATCGTTGCAGCTGTTCTTTTCATCCTCTCCCTTGGCGGCTTGTCGAACCAGGAAAGTGCGAAACGCGCCGTCTGGTACGGTATCGCGGGCATGGCAATTGCGGTTGTAGCAACGCTTATTGGCCCCGGTTCCGGCTTGTGGCTGCTTTCACTGCTTCTGATT
>JBCCYR010000142.1:0-6823 GCA_039189355.1 Pseudomonadota bacterium | reverse complement strand
TTCTAAGGCTCGTAGTTAAGAACTTCGGTAAAAATATTCAAACGTCCAGAAGTTCTTCTCCTGCGAATTCCGCATTTTCCTGAATAAACCGAAAACGCGCCTCCGGTTTGTTGCCCATAAGCTGATCAACTGTAGAGCGTGTGTCATTCTCCGCGACTTCCGGTATCTCCACACGCAGTAGCGAACGTTTCTTCGGATCCATCGTTGTTTCCTTCAACTGGGCTGGCATCATTTCACCCAAACCTTTGAAGCGTCCGATCTCGATTTTCTTGTTGCCCGTGAATTCTGTCTCGAGCAACTCGTCCTTATGCGCATCATCGCGTGCATAAAGGGTTTTTCCACCTTGGCTGATTTTGAACAGCGGCGGAATGGCCAGATAGAGTTTCCCGTCGCGGATAAGATCAGGCATTTCCTGATAGAAAAACGTGATGAGCAGGGATGCGATATGCGCACCATCAACATCCGCATCGGTCATGATGATGATCCGGTCATAACGCAAATCTTCGTCACGGTATTTGGTGCGCGTTCCGCATCCAAGGGCCTGGATGATATCAGCGATCTGCTGATTGGCTGCAAGCTTGTCACGGCCGGCATTGGCAACATTCAGGATTTTTCCGCGCAGTGGAAGAATGGCCTGCGAAACCCTGTCGCGGGCCTGTTTTGCAGAGCCACCCGCTGAGTCGCCCTCCACGATAAAGAGTTCTGTGCCGCCTTTAGCATTGGCCGAGCAGTCCGCAAGCTTGCCGGGCAGGCGCAGTTTGCGGGTTGCGGATTTGCGGTTTATTTCCTTTTCCTTGCGGCGGCGAAGGCGCTCTTCCGCCCGGTCAATCACCCATTCCAGAAGTTTGTTTGCCTGTTGGGGTGATGCCGCCAGCCAGTGGTCAAAGGGATCGCGAATGGCGGTTTCAACAATCCGCTGTGCTTCCACAGTAGCCAGTTTGTCCTTTGTCTGACCGACAAATTCCGGTTCCCGGATAAAGACGGAGAGCATTGCAGCTGCAGAAGTCATGACATCGTCTGTCGTGATCATGGAAGCCTTTTTGTTGCCAACCATTTCCGCATAGGCCTTCAAACCGCGGGTGAGGGCGATCCGGAAACCGGCCTCATGGGTTCCGCCTTCCGGTGTTGGCACGGTATTACAGTATGAATTAACGAACCCATCGTCCCCAAACCACGTGACTGCCCACTCAATTGAACCGTGGCCTGATGATTTGTCTGATTTGCCTGCAAAGGGATCAACCGTCACCTTATGGGCTTTGCCGATTGATGCTTCGAGATAATCTTTCAGACCGCCGGGGAAATGAAACACGGCCTTTTCGGTTGCTTCCGATCCTTCCCTGATCAAAGAAGGATCACATGTCCAGCGGATTTCTACGCCACCAAAGAGATAGGCTTTAGAACGCGCCATTTTAAACAGGCGTGCAGGATCGAACTTGCAACCTTTGCCAAAAATTTCCGGATCGGGCCTGAAGGAAACTTTGGTGCCACGGCGGTTGTGAACATCGCCCGCGTCTTTCAACTTGCCCTGGGCAATACCCTTGGCAAATTCCTGAATGTATAGCTTGCGGTTGCGTGCAACTTCCACAACCAGATGTTCAGAAAGGGCATTCACAACTGAAACGCCAACGCCGTGAAGGCCACCGGATGTTTCATAGGCACCGGAATCAAACTTTCCGCCGGCATGAAGCGTGGTCATGATCACTTCCAGGGCTGATTTGTCCTTGAACTTCGGATGCGGATCAACCGGGATGCCACGGCCATTATCCGTTACTGTCAGATACCCTTCAGCATCAAGGTCGACCTCGATCCAATTGGCATGCCCCGCGACAGCTTCGTCCATTGAATTGTCAATGACTTCTGCAAAAAGATGGTGGAGCGCCTTTTCGTCCGTGCCGCCAATGTACATTCCCGGGCGACGGCGAACAGGTTCAAGGCCTTCCAGCACTTCAATGTCGGATGCGGAATAATCTTCCTTAACACCGCCTTTTGGCGAAGCCTTTCCAGGAGAGGGTTTTGGCACAGACGTGGTGTCCGGGTCTTTTACCGGTTCGTTTGCTGAAAACAGGTCGTTTGCATCATCCATCAATTTGTTTTCCGCATCATTCAAAGAGAATCACCTTCATAAGATAATATTCCTGCGTTCGAAAATCGACTGTCATAAACCGGATGATAAACGCAAATCACGATTTATTCCTGACAAGCCATGTCAGCAACAATATAATAAACACACGTTCAGCGAATTGTTTTGAAAGTTTGGTAGGTGTTTCATGCATGTAGACATTCATCTTTCCGGTATCCTGCTGGCGTATTCGATGATCGTAATTGGAGTTCTGAGCCCTGGGCCGGCAGTTTTGGCGGTAATTGGAACTGCACTTGAAAGGGGTAGGGAGCCTGCAGTGTATTTGTCTGCCGGAGTGGTCTGCGGTTCTGCATTGTGGGGAACAGCTGCGGCATTGGGCATGTCTGCTATTTTGACCAAATATGCCTATGCCCTTTATTTAGTTAAGATTGTAGGCGGTCTCTATTTGTTATGGCTTGCCTGGAAGTCATTCAGGTCCGTGATGTCTGCCCAGGAAAAAGCGATGAATTTGGATGCGAAAAGGGGAAATGCAAAGCAAATGTGGTTCACCGGGTTTTTGCTTCATCTGACCAATCCAAAGGCGGTCATCGCCTGGATTGCTACAATAGCGCTTGGTGTTACCGAAACATCCCCGGCCTGGGTTAGCTTTGTGATTGTGATTGGTGGCATTACACTTTCGGCGTTAGGCCATATCGGTTACGCATTCCTGTTCTCTACAGATCGAATGACGAGAGTGTATGCGAAAGCCAGAAGGCCGATCGCTTTTGTTTTTTCCGCACTTTTCGGGTTTGCAGGATTAAAACTACTGACAAGCCGTGCATAAGACGCTTATGGTGCCTCGCAGCTTGAGTTGTGAGGTAGATTACATTGTCAGTTCTGGAAATCCGTTTCACGCCTGTAATTCGTGAACTTCCGTCCACTGTTCCTTTCGTCGGGCCGGACGAACAGGAACGGCAGTCTGGTATTCTCTTCCGTGCAAGGCTGGGCGCAAACGAAAGCTGCTTTGGGCCTTCTCCCAAAGCAATTGCAGCAATGAATGATGCGGCAAACCTGACTTGGCAGTATTCTGATCCGGACAATCATGACCTGCGGCAGGCAATTGCCGACTTTTATGGCGTCGGTTTCGAGAATGTCATGGTGGGAGAGGGGATTGATGGTCTACTCGGCTGTGCTGCGCACATGTTTGTGGAGCCGGGCGTCAATGTGGTTACCTCACTTGGTTCTTATCCCACTTTCAATTTCCACATAAAATCCAATGGCGGCAACCTGCATCTTGTTCCTTACAAGGATGATCATGAAGATCAGGATGCCTTGTTGGCAAAAGCATCTGAAACCAATGCCGCGTTGATGTATTTCTCCAACCCCAACAATCCGATGGGTACGTGGTATACGGCAGACCAGATGGAGTCGATGATCGAGCGCATGCCGGAAGGCACAATTCTGGTTTTGGATGAGGCATATATTGAATGTGCGCCTGATGGTGTTTCACCGGCTGTGGATGTCAACAATCCGCAGGTGCTTCGCTTCCGGACATTTTCCAAACTCTATGGCATGGCTGGAGCGCGGATTGGATATGTAATCGGCCATCCTGAAATCATTGCTGCCTTTGACAAGGTGAGAAACCATTACGGGGTTAATCTCTCCGGTCAGCGTGGAGCGTTGGCGGCGCTTGAAGATCAGCAATATCTCTTGGAAGTAAAAGGCAAGGTTGAGAGTGCCCGTGAACGCATAGCAGAAATTGCGAAACGTAACGGGCTTGAGCCCATCCCGTCAGCCACCAATTTCGTTGCGATCGATTGCAAGCGCGGGCCTGAATTCGCAAAATCTGTAATGGCTGAACTGTTGAAACGGGGCATTTTTATCAGAATGCCAGGCGTTGAACCGCAGTCGCGTTGTATCCGGATCAGTGCAGGCCTTGATCATGAGCTTGATCTGTTTGAGGAAGAATTGCCAAAAGCTCTGGAAACATGCGTCTGATACAAAAAGAGCGGAACTTTGCAGTTCCGCTTCTTTTTTGCTGGTATGTGGTTCAATCGATCTAGAAAATCAGTGACAAGCTGACCAGCGATACGATGATCATCGCGATTGCAACGATGGAAATCACCAAGGCTGAATGTTCTTCAGCGCGGATATCATCGCGTATCTGATCATGAAGAAATGTCATTTTCTTGCCTTTCTGTTTGACACTTCGCATATGGGTGGGAACTTGTGATCCGTTGGTGTATTTGGTCACACTCCGGATGTTGTCAGAAAACAAACGCAAGTACGGCTAGGGAAATGAAGGACAATGTTGTTGAGATTGCCACGATTTTCGCAATTGTGTGATTTTCGCTTACAGTGCCTTGTCTGACTGATAAAACTGAAAAGGTCATGTTTTTCTCCTGATTAGTGAGACTTTCAGATGTGTTCTGCGTGTGCGCATTACCAATCAAGGGAGATCACATGGCTGAGATTGCCGGTTGATATGAAAATGCCGCAACGGTCTGAGCATCGCGGCATTTTCCGGGACAGTGTGGCAATAGGGCAGGACTGTCCCGTTTGGGAATCCAGAATATTAATTCGGTACGCAGAAGTGGTCTCTGCCGTCATACCCGCGATAGGTGCCGGTCTGCGCGTTGAAACTGCGGAAGCGGTTTTGGCACCAGCGTTGCCATCCTGGTGTCCAGGGTTCCAGCGAAACGTCGTCATTGTAGGTGATCACGTTCGGTTCACCCTGACTGGAATAGCTGCTACTATCATATTCATCCAGCGGTATATGCTGGCCACCACCATTGTACCCACCGGAATACGAGCCCCGGTAAGGGTCATTGTATTGGTAGGCAGGCTGATGGTTTTTGCGCTTTGAAGACTCACTGGCAATGATTGCACCTACCGCCAAGCCTATAATGCCAGCTGCAACCAAGTCACCATTGCTGCGTTTCTTGCGCTTGTGTTTCTTGTAATGATGTCCGTGGTAGTAGTTTTGATAAGCGTAAGTACCGTGATTGCCACGTCCATATTTTTTATGAAACTTGCGATGCCCGTTTTTTGTAAGCGAGGTGCCATGTCCATAATGTTTGTAAACATTATGACGGTCATGTGCTTCCGCATTGGTTACAGGCATGCCTGTTACAGATACGAATGAGGCAGCAAGTGCTATTGCTGTTGATTTGAAGAAAAATGTTCTGCTGCTCATTGTTTCGTCCTCTCTGAAAATCTGGTTTGGCGACTATCTGACAGGAAACTTACACATCCAGACTGAATGGACCCTGAATTGCCGTTCAGGTTGTATTCAGGAAAAAAGGCCATTGCCGTCACTGAATTGGGTGCTTATCTAGGATACATATACTCCAAATGAGGCTAACGTGACCGAACGTCAAATGAGACTGACATGACAGAACGTCCCCAAATCCTTCGAATTGCGTTGGCACAACTCAACCCGACACTGGGTGATATTGCCGGAAACCTCGAAAAAGCGCGCAAGGCGAGGGCAGATGCGGCCCGCATGAAAGCAGACCTGATTCTGTACACTGAACTGTTCGTATCCGGCTATCCGCCAGAAGACCTTGTGCTCAAACCTGCATTTGTGAATGCCTGCACGAGTGCAGTGGAGGAATTTGCGTCTGACACCACCGATGGCGGCCCGGGCGTGATTGTCGGCTCTCCGTACCAGGATGACGAAGGCGTTTTCAATGCAATTGCTGTACTGGATGATGGCAAGGTTCAAACCTGGCGCAAGAAGGTTGATCTGCCGAATTACGGCGTTTTTGACGAAAAGCGGGTTTTTGATTCCGGACCAATGCCGGGGCCAGTGAATTTCCGTGGTATTCGTATCGGCATTCCCATTTGCGAAGATATCTGGGGAAACATGGACGTTTGCGAAACACTTGCGGAAAGTGGCGCAGAACTCCTGCTGGTGCCGAACGGCTCACCGTATGTCAGCGAGAAAATGGATGTCAGGCATCAGGTTGTTATTCGACAAATCATAGAGAGTGGTTTGCCGATTGCATATCTCAATCAACTGGGTGGCCAGGACGAATTGATGTTTGACGGTGGATCTTTCGTACTCAATTCTGATCATCACTTGGCAATTCAGATGAACCAGTTTGAAGACAGTGTGGTCACGACAACATGGCGGCGTGGGGATGAAGGCTGGTACTGCGACGATGGCGTCAAGGCCAATCTGCCTGATGCTGATGAATCCAACTGGCGTGCCTGTGTCATGGGTCTGCGGGATTATGTGAACAAGAACGGGTTTGCAAACGTGGTGCTGGGACTTTCTGGTGGCATTGACTCCGCGATCTGTGCTGCAATGGCGGTTGATGCACTTGGTGAGGAGCGGGTGCGTTGTATCATGATGCCCTACGCCTACACATCAGAGGAAAGCCTGAAAGATGCAGCAGATTGTGCAAAAGCCCTTGGTGTGCGCTACGAAACTGTTCCAATCGAGAAACCGGTCAATGGATTCAGCGAAGCGCTCTTGGAACTGTTTGAGGGAACCAATGAAGGGGTAACGGAGGAAAACCTGCAGTCGCGCGCTCGCGGAACCATATTGATGGCAGTTTCAAACAAGTTCGGTTCCATGGTTGTGACGACCGGGAACAAGTCCGAAATGTCAGTCGGTTATGCAACGCTTTATGGCGACATGAACGGGGGCTACAATCCGATCAAGGATCTCTACAAGATGCAGGTCTACAAGCTGGCAGCTTGGCGCAATGAAAATGTACCGCCCGATTGTCGGGGACCATCCGGTGAAGTCATCCC
>JBCCYR010000141.1:0-6826 GCA_039189355.1 Pseudomonadota bacterium | reverse complement strand
TGCGAGGAGTATGGCATTACGCTGATTGAAGATTGTGCCCACACCATGGGTGCAAAGTGGAAAGGCATGATGTCGGGAAATTTCGGCACGGTCGCGTGTTTTTCCAACCAGACTTACAAACACATGAATTCTGGGGAAGGCGGTTTCATCACAACGGATGATGAAGAAGTGGCCGCGCGGGCAATTGTGCATACGGGTTCGTATATGCTGTATCAGCGTCACGGGCGGGCGCCTTCCGAAGAAATGTTCCGGAGGATCAGGCTTGAAACCCCTAATATGTCCGGGCGCATGGATAACCTGCGTGCCGCCTTGCTGAGGGGGCAGTTGAAGAACCTTGATGACAGTATCCGCCGCTGGAATGAACGCTATCAAGCCCTGGAGCGTGGCCTGCGGAAGTCTGAACATCTGTTTCTGCCTGAGCGCGCCCAACATGAGGCTTATGTCGGGTCTTCCATACAGTTTCAGCCGGTTCACATGGAGCAGGCGCAGATTCCAGAACTTGTCTCCCTGTGCGGCAAACGGGGTGTTGAAATCAAATGGTTCGGTGCGGATGAACCAGTGGCTTTCACCAGCAGATATGACAGCTGGCAATACTTCGAAAACCTCCCTGACTTGCCGCAGACCAAAAAAGTGCTTTCGCGCACCTGTGACATGCGGGTACCGCTCACCTTTGATCTGGATGATTGCCAGCTGATTGCAGAAATTATCTGTGAAGAAGTGAGCAAGATGTGCGCTTGATTGCGTAAAACTGGGACTGCTGGTACCAAAAGTTCTGGCTGTTGGGGCCAGTTGTCTGTACACACTTGGGGTACAACATGGCTCATAATTTTAATGAGGAATTGTAGATGGGCGTGCATGACCGCGAATTGAATACTTCACCGCATGTGTCAGACGAAGTGCGCAAAACGACTTGTTACATGTGTGCCTGTCGTTGCGGGATCAACGTACACATTCGCAAAGGCGAAGATGGTCAGCCCAAGGTCCGGTATATTGAGGGCAACCGGGATCATCCGGTAAACCGTGGTGTTCTGTGTGCCAAAGGTTCTGCGGGCATCATGCAGCACTATTCTCCGGCACGCCTCAACAAGCCGATGAAGCGCGTGGGCGAGCGCGGCAAGGGTGAGTTTCAGGAAATCGAATGGGATGAGGCGCTGGAACTGGCAACGCAATGGTTGTCCGGCCCGCGCAAGACCGACCCCCGGAAACTGGCATTCTTTACAGGCCGTGACCAAAGCCAGTCGATGACCGGTTGGTGGGCGCAAGCTTATGGCACACCCAATTTTGCGGCGCATGGCGGATTTTGCTCCGTAAACATGGCCGCTGGCGGGATTTACACGTTTGGCGGTGCTTTCTGGGAATTCGGCTCACCGGACTGGTCCAATACGGAACTCTTCATGATTTTCGGTGTGGCGGAAGACCATGACTCCAATCCGATCAAGCTTGGCCTTGCCGAAGTCAAACGCCGTGGCAAAAAGATCATTGGTGTCAATCCGGTCCGCACAGGCTACAATGCGGTCGCGGATGAATGGGTTGGCATTACGCCCGGGACAGACGGTTTGTTCATCCTTTCACTCATCCACGAACTGCTCAAGATGGGTAAAGTCGATCTTGATTATCTGCTTCGCTACACCAATGCACCCTATCTGGTGATCGACAATCCGGGCGGCGCGGACCACGGCCTGTTTGCACGGGACAAGGCGGGCGACATTCTGGTGATGGACCGCGCAAGCGGAAAAGTGGTGAAGGCAAGCAAGAAGGGTGTAAAACCGGCTCTGCAGGGTGAATGCAAGGTCTCCCGCAAAACGACACGGCCTGTGTTCCAGATACTGGCAGAGAAATACCTGTCAGATGAGTATTCACCTGAAAATGTGACGGAGAAGACCGGTGTTCCGGTCTCCCAGATCAAGCGGATTGCGCAGGAACTGGCAGAAGCTGCCTTTGAAAAGCAGATCGTCATCAAACAACCCTGGACGGACATGAAGGGCGAGAAGCATGACAAGATGATCGGCCGTCCGGTTTCTTTCCATGCGATGCGGGGTATTTCCGCTCATTCCAACGGGTTTCAGACCTGCCGTGCACTTCACCTGCTGCAGATAATGTTGGGCTCTATCGATTGTCCGGGGGGCTTCCGGTTCAAGCCACCTTACCCGCGTCCGGTTCCGGCCCAACCCAAGCCGCACGGCAATGCGGTTGCCGGGAAACCTCTTGCAGGGCCACCGCTTGGCATGCCGCGCGGACCAGAGGACCTTTTGCTGGAAGAGGACGGCGTTACACCACAACGTATTGACCGGGCTTACTCTTGGGATGCGCCGCTTTCAGCGCACGGCATGATGCATATGGTGATTTCCAACGCCCATGCAGGTGATCCGTATCATGTGGATGTGCTGTTCATGTACATGGCAAACATGTCCTGGAACTCGTCCATGAATTCCCGTGGCGTTATGCAAATGCTTTCGGACAAGGATGAGAACGGCGAGTATGTGATCCCGAAAATCATCTACTCGGATGCGTATAACTCCGAAATGGTCGCCTATGCCGATCTGGTGCTTCCGGATACAACATATCTTGAGCGCCATGACTGTATTTCGCTGCTTGACCGACCGATCTGCGAACCGGATGTCATGGCGGATTCAATCCGCTGGCCGGTGGTTGATCCTGCAACCCAGGGCGAGGGCAGGGACGTACGCGGTTTCCAGTCGGTTCTTATCGATCTCGGTGCAAGGCTGGGCCTTCCGGGGATGGTTAACGAGGATGGATCGCCCAAGTTCAAGGACTATGCCGACTATATGGCCAACCATGAACGTAAGCCCGGTGTCGGACCACTTGCGGGCTGGCGCGGCAATGGCGAAAGCCACGGCCGGGGAGAACCGAACCCGAACCAGGTTCAGACATATATAGACAACGGCGGTTTCTTTGAAGCACATGTTCCCGACGAGGCACGCTACTACAAGCATGCCAACAAGCACTGGCAGGACTGGGCAGTCGAGATGGGGTTGCAGGATGGTCCTGTTGAGAATGTTTTCAATCTCTATCACGAAGCGCTGGCCAAGTTTCAGCTTTGTGCGGACGGCAAGATGGAACCTCAGCCACCAGAAACACACCGCGAGCGGATAAAAACCTGTTTTGCCCCTCTGCCGATCTGGTATCCGCCGTTTGAAGGTGAGGGCATTGATGAGGCTGATTATCCATATCATGCGCTGACGCAACGCCCGGCAGCAATGTATCATTCATGGGGGTCGCAAAATGCCTGGCTACGCCAGATTCATGGAACAAACCCGCTCTACGTTCCCGGTAAAATCTGCGAAGCAGTAGGCCTTGAAGATGGTGACTGGGCAGAAATTTCGTCCCATCACGGAATGATCAAGGTGCCAGTGAAAAGAATGGATGCGGTCAATGTCAACACCATGTGGACCTGGAACGCGATAGGCAAACGCTCAGGTGCGTGGAACCTTGATCCTGATGCTCCGGAAGCAAAAAAGGGCTTCCTGCTTAACCATCTGATCCATGAACTGCTGCCGCCAAAAGGTGATTGCATGCGCTGGTCGAATTCTGATCCGGTAACCGGGCAGGCTGCTTGGTTCGATCTCCGGGTCAATATTCGAAAGGCATCAGATCAGTCGGGGCCGGTTGAACCGCAATTCCCTGAACAAAAGAAATCAAGGCCAGCACCAGTTAATGTTGAATACGGTAAGGAGTGGAACTGACATGACCTCTCTTCCAACCGAAATAACCGGCAAAAAACTAGGCCTCGTCATCGACCTTGATACATGCGTGGGCTGTCATGCTTGTGTGGTAAATTGCAAGGAATGGAACACTGGCGGGTATGGCGCGCCCCTTTCTGATCTTGATGCTTACGGTGCAGATCCGGTCGGATCATGGCTCAATCGCATTCATACGTTTGAAGTCACACCGGAAGATGCGCCTGCCCAGATTGTCCACTTTCCAAAATCCTGTCTGCATTGCGATGATGCGCCCTGTGTAACGGTGTGCCCTACAGGTGCAAGTTACAAACGCGGCGAGGATGGTATTGTCCTGGTCGATGAAGAAATGTGTATCGGCTGTGGCCTGTGCGCCTGGGCTTGCCCCTATGGTGCACGCGAGATGGATCCGGTCGAAAATGTCATGAAGAAATGCACGCTGTGCGTTGACCGGATTTACAACGATAATCTGCCGGAAGAAGACCGCGTGCCGGCATGTGTGAGAACCTGTCCTGCAGAAGCAAGACATTTCGGTGATCTGGGGGACCCTAATTCTGACGTCTCAAAGCTGGTTGAAGAGCGCGGCGGGATGGACCTGATGCCGGAGCAGGGAACAAGGCCGGTAAACAAGTATTTGCCACCGAGACCCAAAACGGCACCTGCTGTGGAGCCTAAAACAACGAAGGCCAAAAAGCTTGATGCCAAAGGTTTCCTTGGCTGGCTCGACAAGACCCTGGAGAAACTCTGATGCATCCGGCAATATCCGTTATTTTCTTCACAGTTACTTCTGGTGCAGGGTTTGGCTTTCTTGCACTTATCGGCCTTGGCGTGCCGCTGCCTGAAGGCGGTGTAGGGGCATTTGTTGCTGCCTTGATAGCAGGTGGACTAGCAGTTGCCGGGCTGATCTCTTCCACCTTTCATCTGGGGCATCCGGAACGGGCATGGCGTGCGTTCAGTCAATGGCAATCCTCTTGGCTTTCCAGAGAGGGTGTCTGTGCGGTCATCACGCTTACCCTTTTCGGGTTTTATGCGCTCAGTTGGGTGTTTTTTGATAATCGCATAGGCTGGCTCGGGCTGTTGATATCCATCGGCTCGGCGGCGACGGTTTTCACAACAGCAATGATCTATGCACAGCTCAAAACGGTTCCGAACTGGAATACAATGCTGACACCTCTTTGTTATCTGCTGTTTGCGCTTGCCAGTGGCGTGTTGCTGGCGGCAAGTTTTGGCTATTGGCAGGAAAGTGGCGGGTTGGCGACCAAACTTATCGCAGTATTTGTTGTTGCGGTTGCATGGGGAGCAAAGCTGCTCTGGTGGCAGGCAGCTGGCGGTAATACGCTTGCATCAAGAGGATCATCTCCTGAAACGGCTACTGGGCTTGGTTTCATTGGCAAAGTCCGTCTGCTAGAAAAGCCACACAGCGGAGAGAATTACCTGACCAAGGAAATGGTGCATCAGGTGGGCCGGAAACATGCAAATAAGCTTCGTCTTATTGCCCTTGTGCTTGGTGCCGCCATTCCGCTGGGGCTCGGATTGCTGGTTCTGGCTGCGGGACTGCCATTGCATCTGCTCGCACTTGCGTTTGTGTCCCTGATAGCAGGGCTGTTTGTAGAGCGTTGGCTTTTCTTTGCAGAAGCAAAACATGCCGTATCCCTTTATTACTGATTGCCAATCAGAGGTTTCTGGCCAGAAACTCAATTACAGGATTTGTAAAAACTTCCGGCTTCTCCATCAATCCAAGGTGCTTCAGTTCCGGGATAACCAGCAATTCTGATCCGGCAATCTCCGCACTGATGTCTTTGCTCATTTTTGGCGTGCTGCCGATATCATTCTCGCAAGTGATAACAATGGCAGGTTTGGTAATCGGCATTTCCGGAGCGATGAGCTCCCTCACGCCATTGGCGAGAACCCAAGCTGCCTGCGCGTAGCTCTCTTGGTCAACTTGGCTTCGCCATTTACGGACGTCATCCACTCCGGTTCCATTCGTTAGATAGTCGGGCGTAAACCAGCGTTTCAGGGCTTCATCCAGTGTTGCCATCGGACCTTGCTCCCGGACTTTCGACGCACGTTCTTCAACCTGAAGTTGTGCCTCTTCCCCTCGATCATGGGGAGAATTCAGAATTACCAATGCGGAAACCTTGTTGGGATAGTCCATGGCAAAGCGACGGTTGATCATGCCACCAATCGAAAAACCAACAATAGCCGCTGAAGAAATTTGCAGATGGCTCATCAAGTCAGAAAGTTGTTTTGCATATACTGACAAGGACGCAGTTTGGGGTGGTGGCGCACTGTCTCCGTGACCATAGAGGTCGTAATTCAGTAAACGGTACTTGTTTTCAAATGCCGGCAGGTGATCATTCCACAAGTGCCGGCACAGGCCGAGGCCATGGACGAGTACGATTACCGGTGCATTTTCCTGTCCGGTTAATTCATAGGCAGTTCCGTCAGGCGCAACTTTACACACCGGCAGGATTATCCGCGTCGTGGCCCATTTCTTTTAAATCCTGATAACGGTCGCCAATCCGGTGATGCGGGTGGCCGCCGATAGAGGCCCCGAGTGCCATCACGATCTCATCCGGGGCAGGGGCATCCGGAATGTTCAAGTGAATGGTTTGGTAATGAGAGCGGCGACCGGCATCGTGCTTGTCCATCAACGGGATCATGATGGGTTGGCCTGCTGCCCCTTTTGTATTGGTGAAGGCCAGATAGGTTTTGGCCCCGACCGCCTCCCGGTACTGGTTTCCGAACCACAGCGTATGCGTAAGTGCCTGGGCATGCTCGACATACCCTTCGATGCCGACAACAGCCGCCTTGCCGTATCCTTCGACCTTGTCCCCGGCAACATCAAGGATCATGTCTGTCAGAAGTTTGCCCAAACCCGGACCGCACTCGCGTATTTCCGGTCTCAGGTCTTCAACAAAACCCTGTCCGTGCCAAGGGTTTTTGATGATAGCCAATGCCGCAATCAACTTGGTTGGTTCGGCTACAGATTTTCCCTCTTCGATATGCGTGGTCTGAACATGCAGTAGGGTACGTCTGATTTCTGCAGGCATGGGATTTCCTCAGCTAAATTCCGGCAGGACTTCATCGATGAACAATTTCAGCGACCGTTTCTGCGTGGTCATGTC
>JBCCYR010000140.1:0-6830 GCA_039189355.1 Pseudomonadota bacterium | reverse complement strand
ATTTCAGTCATCTTGTACGTCCACACCTCATCACTGGTTCCGTGAGTGATCATAATCGGTCTTTCGTAATGTTCGATTTGAATCTCTGTACCAGGTTTAACCAGATCAGTTGATCCACGCCAAAGCCACGCAGGATCATTTATGTCCCACTCACGACGACTGGAGTCATTTTGTGGACGCATGCAACGAGAGTCAAAAGCTGCAATAACAACATTTGCTGGCGCATGGGCAATAACACAATCCGGTTGATCTTCCATGTTTTCTTTTGCCATCAACGATGCCAAAAGAAGGACATGCTCCGCACCTCTTGATGAGCCAAAAAGGCAAACATTGTTATTGCACAATGCGTTTTTCCGCAAAGCACGGAGTGAGCCAACCGTATTTAAAATCTCAACATTTCGGATATTGCCAGCATCCCAAATGGTAGTTTCTTTGGAATAACCAAACGGTACGGCAAGATATCCATGCGCTGCAAGAAACATTGCTTGAAGAAGGTAACTCCCGGACTGCGACCCACCCGAACCATGCAACAACATAACAGCTGGAAAGGGTCCTTCGCGGTTTGGAATAAATCCGCGCCAAAAACCGGCAATTGGTTCTGACCGGATCAGTGGACTAGTCATTTTTCAAAAATCCCAACGCCTCACTCGCATCCAGCCGTCCGTCATATAACGCACGGCCGGTAATGGCGCCCTCAAGTTTCGCGCATTCTGGGGACGCAAGTTTTTTCACATCTTCAATGGAAGCAAGGCCGCCCGAAGCAATGACTGGAATGGAAACTGCATTTGCCAAATCGATGGTCGAATCCCAGTTGATTCCGGTCAGAATGCCATCCCGGTCAATGTCGGTATAGATAATGGCTGATACACCTGCACCTTCGAATTTTTCCGCCAGCTCAATGATACCGAGTTCAGACGCCTCGGCCCAGCCTTCAACAGCAACCTTGCCACCCTTGGCATCAATACCGACGGCAATTTTGCCCGGAAACTGCTTGCAGGCCTCAATCACCAAAGCGGGATCGCGGACAGCAACTGTACCAAGAATTACACGAGAAATGCCCTTGTCGAGCCAGCGGGCAATGTGATCCAGCGTACGGATACCACCACCAAGCTGAACCGGATTTTTGGTGTTTGTGAGAATATCCTCCACCGCTTTGCCATTGACACTCTCACCCTCAAAAGCTCCGTTCAGATCAACCACATGAAGCCACTTGAAACCCTGCTCTTCAAAGGCCTTTGCCTGCGCACCGGGGTCCGCATTGTAGACGGTTGCCTGGTCCATATCGCCGAGTTTCAGTCGAACGCATTCACCGTCTTTTAAGTCAATGGCCGGGAAGAGGATCTTTGTCATGGCTGCCACTTCAGGAAATTCGAAATAAGCGCGAGGCCCAAACGCTGGCTCTTTTCTGGATGAAACTGTGTTCCGATCATGTTGTCACGGCCAACGATTGCAGTAACTTCACCACTGTAATCTGTTGTGGCAATCCGCTCGTCAGGTCTTGAACATTGCAGATGATAGGAATGAACGAAATAAGCATGCAGACCATTTTCACCGGTTTCAATGCCCTGCAGCAATGGATGCGGTTTTTGAACATTGAGCGTATTCCAGCCGATCTGCGGAATCTTGAGTGATGCATCATCTGGTTCCATGCGGATCACATCGCCACCAATCCAGCCAAGCCCGGCTGTTGTGGTTTTTTCAAGCCCGCGTTCCGCCATCAACTGCATGCCGACACAAATGCCCAAAAACGGTTTCGCATTCCTGATGACCGTTTCACCAAGTGCTTCGACCATGCCGTCGACTGCATCAAGGCCAGCCCGGCAATCTGCATACGCGCCGACACCAGGAAGCACCACGCGATCTGATCCAAGAACATAATCAGGATCACCTGTCAGCATGACTTCAGCGTCAAGACCTGCTTCGCTGGCCGCCCGCTCAAATGCCTTTTGTGCGGAACGCAGGTTTCCGGATCCGTAATCAATAATCGCAACTTTCATGATTTATTCCGGAAAAAGCCCTGTATTTGCAGGTGCATTATGGACAAACGGTCTCTCTGGCTTCATCGGCAAGACCTTCGCCGGCTGCGACTGATGGAAATCAGCACTTGTCAAAAACCGTATTTCCGCATCTTCCAGTTTATCGCCTTCTACTACACCTGCATAACGCCACCCATTGCGCTCGTATTTGCGGCGTATCAGTTCAGCCCCTTCGAGCAACAGGTAAAACCCGGGCAATGCTGAAAGATAGGCGACAGGGAGACCGGGTTTCCAGACCGCAAGCAGGATTATGCCAAATGCAACAACCACATAAAGCATCAGTGGTAGCCAGAGACGATGCCAGGCGAGCCAAAACGGCGGAAAGACAAGCGCCAAAGGCGCCTTTCCATCCGGCAGGAGCTTGAAACCGTCTTCAGGGTTTCCAACCCATTCGTGAGGTGGAAGGTATGCAGTATAGGTAGCCATAAGCCGTTATGTAGACGCACTCGCGTCACAGAACAACCGCAAAAGACTGAATCAGAGCGAGCCTTTGGTTGATGGAACACGGTCAACTTGGCGTGGATCAATTTCCAACGCTGTTCTCAATGCCCGCGCAACCGCCTTGAAACAGGTTTCAGCAATGTGGTGGTTGTTGTCACCGTAATGATTGGTCACGTGCAAGGTAATGCCGGCATGTTGGCTGAATGCCTGAAAAAACTCGCGGAAAAGTTCCGTATCATAGTCGCCCACCTTTGGAGCACTGAATTCCACGTCCCAGATCAGGTAAGGCCTGCCAGAAACATCAATCGCTGCACGGGTAAGGGTTTCGTCCATGGCAAGATCAATGGAAGCATAACGGGTTATGCCTTTGCGGTCGCCCAAAGCTTCAGCAAGTGCCTGACCCAAAACAATGCCCGTATCTTCGGATGTGTGATGCGCATCAATATGCAAATCGCCCTTTGCGCGGATTTTCAAATCGATAAGAGAGTGACGCGAAAGTTGATCAAGCATGTGATCAAAAAACCCGGCACCCGTATCAACATCATACACACCGGCACCGTCTACATTGAGTTCCACAGTGATATCCGTCTCGGCCGTTTTGCGGGTTATCTTGGCTTTGCGCATGGTATTGTACTCATCAACATAATCTGGAAATGCGCATATATCAGGACAATCTTACGAAAGCCATAACAGGGTTATTAACCATAAATCGGTTTCAAGAGGTTTGAATCGGTCAAAACAACACTTACATTGGCCTGACTTTGAAACTGGGAAAAATAAATGTCCGAACTTCCATCCATGCACGCCACTACCATTGTGACAGTGCGAAAAGACGGCAAAGTTGTTATTGCAGGCGATGGCCAGGTAAGCCTTGGCCAGACTGTCATTAAAGGAAATGCCCGGAAAGTGCGCCGCATCGGCAAGAACAATGATGTCATTACAGGATTTGCCGGCGCAACTGCTGATGCATTCACCCTGCTGGACCGCCTTGAAAAGAAACTGGAACAGTATCCGGGGCAATTGATGCGGGCATGTGTGGAACTGGCGAAAGACTGGAGGACTGATAAATATCTCCGCAATCTTGAAGCCATGATGCTGGTTGCGGACAAGGAAGTATCCCTTTGTGTCACAGGAAACGGCGATGTCCTGGAACCAGAGCAGGGTATTATGGCAATTGGTTCGGGCGGCAATTATGCGCTTGCTGCAGCGCGGGCGCTTGAAGACAGCAATCTTTCGGCCGAAGAAATTGCCCAGAAAGCCCTTACAATTGCATCCGAAATCTGCGTCTACACAAACGGCAACACAATTGTCGAAACACTTGACGCATCCAAGTAATTTTATTCCAGGTACCCAATCACATGACAAATTTCTCACCACGTGAAATCGTTTCCGAACTGGACCGCTACATTATCGGGCAAAAGGATGCCAAGCGCGCCGTTGCCATTGCACTGCGCAACCGTTGGCGTCGTTTGCAGCTTGAAGGTTCGATGCGCGAAGAGGTTATGCCCAAAAACATCCTCATGATCGGACCCACCGGGGTTGGTAAAACAGAGATTTCGCGCCGTCTGGCGAAGATGGCCGGTGCACCCTTCATCAAGGTTGAAGCGACCAAATTTACCGAAGTCGGATATGTTGGCCGCGATGTAGAGCAGATCATCCGTGATCTGGTTGAGGTTGGTATCAATCTCATTCGCGAGAAAAAACGAGAAGCGGTAAAGGCCAAGGCACATCTTGCTGCCGAAGAACGCGTTCTGGATGCACTTGTGGGGGAAACCGCAAGCCCCGGTACACGTGACTCCTTCAGGAAGAAGCTGCGCGATGGCGAGCTTGACAACAAGGAAATCGAGATTGAGGTTGCTGACAATGCAACCCGATGGGCGGCATGGAAATTCCCGGAATGCCGGGTGCAAGTGTCGGTGTGCTCAATCTCAATGACATGTTTGGCAAGGCATTTGGCGGCAAAACCAAAAAGCGGAAAACAACAGTTTCCGAATCCTATGAAGCACTGATCGCCGATGAATCGGACAAGCTTCTGGATGATGAGCAAATTGTTTCGGAAGCGATAGAAGCCGTCGAGAATAACGGGATTGTATTCCTCGACGAGATCGACAAGATTGCGGTCAACGACCAGCGTGGTGGAGCAGGTGTTTCAAGGGAAGGAGTACAACGCGACCTTCTCCCGCTCGTAGAAGGCACCATCGTTGCCACGAAACACGGACAGGTGAAAACCGATCATATCCTGTTTGTTGCTTCGGGTGCATTCCATGTGTCCAAACCGTCTGATCTCTTGCCGGAACTTCAGGGCCGTCTACCCATTCGCGTCGAACTTCGCGCACTGGAGAAAGAGGATTTTGTTCGTATTCTCACCGAGACCGAAGCAAGCCTGATCAAGCAATATATCGCATTGATGGAGACGGAAGGTGTTGATCTGGAGTTTACTGAAAACGCGATAGACGAAATCGCAACCATTGCAGTTGAGTTGAACGCTACTATCGAAAATATCGGCGCACGCCGCCTGCAAACGGTCATGGAGAGGGTTCTTGATGAAATCTCGTTCACAGCTCCGGACCTCGCGGATGAAAAATTCATCGTTGATGCAGACTACGTGAAAAACAATCTCGGCGAGATGGCAAAGGATATCGATCTAAGCCGTTACATCCTGTAACTGCAGAACAAATGCATCAAATTCTTCGTGAGCATTCTCGACTCGTCACCCTGATTGTGCCACTTGTTTCCTGAGGGCTACAAGATCAGGAGGCAAGATTCATGCAACGTGCATTCAAACTGTTTTGCCTGATGGTTGTAGTGGCAGGGATTTCCATACCGCCTGCATATTCACTTACCAAGGTTCCTCCCGGGAACCGAAGCGCAACGCAACCTAAGATTCCGGCCGGTTCAGTTTCACGCACGCGCTCCACCAATGGCAGTTTTGAAGGAAAATATCAGAAAATCCGCGATCAGATCGCGACTGACAAAAAACTCCAGTCAAAGATAAAATCGGCGGCCAGGCAATATGGAGTTGCGCCCATTCATATTGTTGGGGCCCTTGTTGGAGAACATACTTACAATGTCGATGCCGTTGACCGGTTGCAAGAACTGTATGCCAAGGCAATTGTGTATCTGAACGAAGATGTCAGGTTTGCTTACGGCAAAGAAAAAGTAACAAAATTCGTCAAACGTCCTGAATTTGCAGGATGCACAGGTGCAAGAGATTCATATGACCTGTGGGCTTGCCGTGAAACTGTCTGGAAAACAAAGTTCAAGGGAAAAACCGTCGATGGTACTGCCTGGCCGAATGACCGGTTTGGCAGGGTGTTTTTCCAGCCCTATTATGCAGGCCAAACGTTCGGGCTTGGTCAAATCAATCCGCTAACCGCCTTGCGGGTAACGGATCTCGTTTCCAGGGTAAGTGGAAAGAGGAAGCTTTCCGCGGAGAAGCCCAACAAGGTATATGAAGCCATCATCGATCCGGATACAACTTTGCTCTACATGGCCGCCGTGATCCGGGTTTCAATTGATGCCTATCGTGAAGCGGGCTTTGATATTTCAGACAATCCCGGAATAACGGCGACGCTTTATAATCTCGGTGATGTGCGAAACCGCGCCCGCAAGGCAAGGGCCAGAGGCGGCATGCCCCGTGAAAACTATTATGGTTGGCTGGTTAACAACAAACGCTCGGAACTTGAGGCAATCATAAGATAGGTTTCAGTCCTGCAAACTTCTTTGTCTGACTGCACGTTTGGCAATCTCCATGCGCAATGTCTTGCAATCTTCTTCAGAAAGTTTGTGAATCTCGTTGGCAAGAAAATTCGCCAGGCTTGTTGCTGCAGCAGAGAGGTTTTCAGTATCAACAACCACCCTAGTATGAGACATTTCTGCCAGGCGGCGCAATTCTTCTTCCTCATCCCAGATGATGTTGAAATAACCGATAATCCTTTGAAGCAATTGCCAGCTTGGTACACCACGGTGACCGTGTTCGAGTGCAGAAAGGTAAGCTGCGGATACCCCGATATCCTTCGCCATCTGTTTCTGGTTTACACCCTTCTGCCTGCGCAAGCTGCGCATTTTCAATCCAAACGGCGTCATTGTTTATATTGCCCTTTTACGTCTGAGGCGAATATATAGGGCACCGCTGCCACCATGTGAAATCGAAGCTTCGTGATAACCTGTTGTGATTTTGCGGAAGTGAGGTTCTTCGAGCCATATGGGAACAGCAGACTTCAGAACGCCTTCTCCCCTGCTGCCCTTGCCCGTGATGACCAGAACGGTTCGCCGGCCGCTATCATATGCATGCTGAAGAAACCGGGACAACCTGTCAAAGGCTTCATTCTGTGTCATGCCGTGAAGATCAAT
>JBCCYR010000139.1:0-6860 GCA_039189355.1 Pseudomonadota bacterium | reverse complement strand
TCGCCGAAACGCTGTCCACCGAACTGCGCCTTACCGCCCAGCGGCTGCTGGGTAACAAGGGAGTATGGTCCAATCGAACGGGCATGGATTTTATCATCGACGAGGTGATGCAGTTTGAGCATGTAAATGTAGCCCATGGTCACCTGACGGTCGAACTGTTCACCGGTACGGCCATCATAAACAACGGACTGGCCGGAAGAATGCAGACCTGCCTCTTCCAGCAGTTCGACAATGTCAGCTTCATGTGCACCGTCGAATACCGGCGTGGCGATGGAAACACCGCGTCTGGTTTGATCCGCCAGACGCAAGACAGAGTCATCGTCATAGTTCTTGACCGGCTCATTGCGCTCATTGTCGCCAAACACGGTTTCAAGTTGCTGGCGAAGCGGCTTGATGTCACCTTTTTCATTGTAGGCATCAATCAGGTCGCCAATCTTGTTACCCATGCCTGCACAGGCCCAACCGAGATGTGTTTCGAGAATCTGTCCGACGTTCATGCGTGACGGCACACCCAAGGGGTTAAGCACGATATCTGCATGTGTTCCATCTTCAAGAAACGGCATATCCTCAACAGGCATGATGCGTGAAACAACACCCTTGTTGCCGTGCCGCCCAGCCATTTTGTCGCCTGGCTGAAGCTTGCGCTTCACGGCAACAAAGACCTTGACCATCTTCATGACGCCCGGCATCAGCTCGTCGCCGCGCTGAAGCTTCTCGACCTTGTCCATGAAACGCTGCTCAAGCAGTGACTTGGAATCGTCGTACTGGGCCTGAAGTGCTTCAAGCTGGCTTTGCAGTTTCTCGTTGCTGACAGCAAACTGCCACCACTGGGAGCGTGGATATTCTTCCAGAACTTCCGGAGAAATCTTCGCACCTTTCTTGAAGCCTTTTGGCCCAGCAACTGCTTCCTTGTTTTTCAGCATGTCTGCGAGACGGCCATAAACGTTACGGTCCAGAATTGCCTGCTCGTCGTCGCGGTCTTTCGCAAGGGCTTCAATTTCCTCGCGCTCGATCGACATCGCACGTTCGTCTTTTTCAATTCCGTGACGGTTGAAAACGCGGACTTCCACGACTGTACCAAAACCACCTGGCGGCATGCGGAGCGATGTATCACGAACATCAGATGCCTTTTCACCGAAGATCGCACGAAGCAATTTCTCTTCCGGTGTCATCGGGCTTTCGCCTTTTGGCGTGATCTTGCCCACCAGAATGTCACCCGGACCAACTTCAGCACCAATATATGTAATACCAGCCTCATCGAGGTTTTTCAGAGCCTCTTCTGAAACGTTCGGGATATCACGGGTGATCTCTTCAGGTCCGAGTTTGGTATCGCGAGCCATGACTTCATATTCTTCAATATGGATTGAAGTGAAAACGTCATCACGCACAATGCGCTCGGAGAGAAGAATGGAGTCTTCGTAGTTGTATCCGTTCCACGGCATGAACGCGACGAGCACGTTACGGCCAAGTGCCAGATCGCCAAGCTCGGTAGACGGACCATCGGCAATGATGTCACCTTTGGTAATGATGTCACCTACGCGAACCAGAGGACGCTGGTTGATACAGGTTGACTGGTTGGAACGCTGGTACTTTTGCAGACGGTAGATATCAACACCCGGTTTCGCAGGATCAAGATCCTCGGTAGCGCGGATAACGATACGTGTCGCATCAACCTGGTCAACAACACCGGTACGGCGGGCCGCAATCGCAGCACCTGAGTCCCGTGCCACGACCGGCTCCATACCCGTACCCACGAAAGGCGCTTCGGCACGAACAAGCGGCACTGCCTGACGCATCATATTTGAACCCATGAGCGCACGGTTCGCATCGTCGTTCTCCAAGAACGGGATGAGCGATGACGCAACCGACACGAGCTGTTTCGGCGAAACGTCCATCAGTTCCACATTCTCACGCGGCACCATCATCACTTCACCGGCCTTGCGGCATGTTACAAACTCGTTTTCGAACTTGTTGTTCTTGTCGAGAGATGCGTTCGCCTGAGCCACGTTGTAGCGGGCCTCTTCCATTGCGGAAAGATACACCACTTCCTCGGTAACCTTGGAGTTTGACACCTTGCGGTAAGGGCTCTCAATGAACCCGTACTTGTTCACGCGGGCAAAGGTTGCAAGTGAGTTGATGAGACCGATATTGGGACCTTCAGGGGTTTCAATCGGGCAAATCCGGCCATAGTGCGTAGGATGCACGTCGCGAACCTCAAAGCCTGCGCGCTCACGGGTAAGACCGCCCGGTCCAAGCGCTGAAAGACGGCGTTTGTGGGTAATCTCGGAAAGCGGGTTGGTTTGGTCCATGAACTGTGAAAGCTGGGATGAACCAAAGAACTCGCGAACCGCGGCTGCAGCCGGCTTCGCATTGATCAGGTCCTGAGGCATCACAGTGTCAACCTCGATGGAAGACATGCGCTCCTTGATTGCACGTTCCATGCGAAGGAGACCAATGCGATACTGGTTTTCCATCAATTCACCAACAGAACGCACCCGGCGGTTGCCAAGGTTATCGATGTCGTCGATGTCACCCTTGCCATCACGAAGGTCTACAAGGGTGCCAACCACTTCAAGAATGTCTTCCTTGCGCAGAACGCGAACGGTATCTTCCGCATCCAGTTCCAGGCGGATGTTCATTTTCACACGGCCGACGGCGGACAAATCATAGCGTTCGGAATCAAAGAACAGCGAGTTGAACATTGCCTCCGCTGTTTCCATGGTTGGCGGTTCGCCCGGACGCATAACGCGATAGATATCAAACAAGGCATCCTGGCGGGTTTCATTCTTGTCGACCGCCAAGGTGTTGCGGATGTACCCGCCGATGTTCACGTAATCGATGTTGAGAATAGGCAGGCTCTTGACCTTCGCCTCGTCCAGAACCTCGATTGCCTTCTCGTCAATTTCATCGCCAGCTTCCAGATAAATCTCACCAGTCTTGGTGTTGACGATGTCCTCGGCAACATATTTGCCATGCAACTGATCATTTGTGATCCGGAGGTTTTTCACGCCCTTTTCAGTCAGTTGTTTGATGGTGCGGGCAGTGATCTTTTTACCGAGTTCAACAACCACTTCGCCACTGTCTGCATCAATCAGATCAGCTTCAGCCTTGGTGCCTTTCATGGAATCGCCGTCAAACGGCACTTTCCAGCCATCGCCATCGCGAGTGACTTTGGATGCGGTGTAGAAGGTTGAAAGAATTTCTTCCTGATCAAGCCCCAGAGCCATCAACAGAGAAGTCACAGGGATCTTGCGACGACGGTCGATGCGGGCATGAACAATGTCTTTCGCATCGAATTCGATATCAAGCCAGGAACCACGGTAAGGGATAACGCGTGCGGCGAACAAAAGCTTACCTGAGGAATGGGTCTTGCCCTTATCGTGATCGAAGAACACACCGGGTGAACGGTGCATCTGCGAAACAATAACCCGTTCAGTACCATTGACGATGAAAGTACCGTTGTTGGTCATCAACGGCATGTCACCCATGTAGACATCCTGTTCCTTGATGTCCTTCACGGACTTCGCGCCTGTGTCTTCATCAATATCAAACACGATCAGGCGAAGGGTGACCTTCAGCGGAGCAGCGTATGTCATGTCACGCTGACGGCATTCTTCAACATCATATTTCGGCGGATCGAACTCGTAGCTTACGAATTCGAGCATGGATGCACCGGAAAAATCGCTGATCGGAAATACTGAATTGAAAACCGCCTGGAGGCCTTCATCACCACGACCGCCTTCTGGTTCTTCGACCATCAGGAATTGATCGTAGGATTGTTTTTGAACCTCGATGAGGTTCGGCATTTCTGCCACTTCTGTAATGTTACCGAAAAATTTTCTTACGCGTTTACGACCATTAAAAACGTGGTTTTTAGCCATTTATCGCACCTTGTGTCTCTTAGGCAGTTGTCGCGGGAATTACGTCTTTGGAAAGCCCATCCATTCGGCTTTCAAAGGACGACAGGCCGCGATGGACTGTCAAATTGCGTTGTGGGATCGCGGGCAAACGATCCGGGAAATGCCCTACTCACACAACCTTGACAAAGAAGACCCATGCTGCCGGTCTTTTATGCAAGGAAACCCCGGACGGATCCGGGGTCTTAAATTTTGTCCGGATGCAACCAATTTGCATCCAAAAGGAATTACTTGAGCTCGACCTTTGCGCCAGCAGCTTCGAGTTTTTCCTTGATTTCTTCTGCCTCAGCCTTGGAAGCACCTTCCTTGACTGCTTTTGGCGCGCCTTCAACGAGGTCTTTGGCTTCTTTCAGGCCAAGACCTGTGATGCCGCGAACTTCCTTGATGACGTTAATCTTGCTTGCGCCTGCTTCTGTCAGCACAACGTCAAACTCATCTTTTTCCTCAGCAGGAGCAGCATCGCCACCGCCTGCACCAGGCATGGCAACAGCAGCTACAGGAGCAGCAGCTGAAACGCCCCATTTTTCTTCGAGAAGTTTTGAAAGCTCAGCAGCTTCCAGAACAGTCAGGTTGGACAAGTCGTCCACGATCTTTTCTAGATCAGCCATTTTAAAGTTTCCTTTTGTTTCAGTTCAAACTTTTGAGTGTTTACGAGAAGCGTGCTTACGCAGCCTCGTCCTTTTTGGCATAAGCCCCGAACACACGTGCAAGCTGACCTGCAGGTGCGTTGACCACTTGAGCAATCTTGCCAGCCGGTGCTTGAAGCAGGCCAACGATCTTGCCGCGCAGTTCATCCAGTGACGGCATGGTGGCAAGCGCCTTCACACCAGCTGGATCAAGGTTTGTGGCACCCATTGCACCGCCGAGGATCACGAGGTTTTCGTTACCCTTGGCAAATTCAACAGCTACCTTCGGAGCTGAAACAGGATCTTCGGAATAACAAACCAGGGTTTGGCCCTGGAACAATTCCTTGATGTGCTCAACTTCCGTGCCTTCAAGAGCGAGTTTGGCAAGACGGTTCTTCGCGACTTTGACAGTGCCACCAGCTTCCTTCATCTGAGTACGAAACTTACTCATCTCGGCAACGGTGATACCGGAATAGTGTGCAACAACCACAGCGCCCGCATTTGCGAACACATCGTTCATGGAAGCTACAAACTCACGTTTTTCCGCTCTTTCCACAGTCTCTCTCCAATTGAAAAACCAGACCAAGCTGATTTTCCGGTTGCTTTTGCCGGAAGCCGGAAAGACAGAACTTTCAAGCAACCGACGGCTCAAGGTCCTGTCCCAGGCCAAAACGCGGGAGTTACCCCTCATCCGGCTAGGCTAGCGAGTTTGAACCGAAACCAGAGATGGCGAACCATCCATGAATTCCGTTCTCACTCCCGTCTATTGCAGGCATTATTAAGACCCTTCATCTATTGATTGGGGTCACCCACAGTCTCGGACAGGTATCCCGACAGAAAAATCAATCGGGACAATCAGGCCCGGAAAACCGGACCCGAATTCTTTTCTAGTTCAAATTTTGCACCAATCCCCGGATCAAGCCCGAGGGCGCGCGATTTGAACTTAAGCTTCCACTACGGTCGCAGGATCAATCTTGACCCCGGGCCCCATAGTGGACGAAATTGCTACACGCTTTACAAATGTGCCCTTGGCGCCTGACGGCTTTGCCTTTTGGACAGCATCTGCAAATGCACGGATATTCTCTTCAAGCTTGGCAGCATCAAAAGAAGCCTTGCCAACGCCTGCATGGATGATGCCTGCCTTTTCAACCCGGAAGTCAACAGCGCCACCCTTTGCAGCCTTAACAGCGGAACCAACATCCGGTGTTACCGTTCCGGTTTTCGGGTTTGGCATCAGGTTGCGGGGCCCAAGCACCTTGCCCAGACGGCCTACAAGCGGCATCATGTCAGGTGTAGCGATGCAACGGTCAAAATTGATCTCGCCCTTTTGAACGGTCTCCATCAGGTCTTCTGCACCCACGATGTCCGCACCGGCTTCTCTCGCCTCATCAGCTTTCGCGTCCTTTGCAAAAACAGCTACACGGACTTCACGGCCGGTTCCATTAGGAAGATTAACAACACCACGAACCATCTGGTCTGAATGACGCGGATCAACACCGAGGTTCATCGCGACTTCGACAGTTTCGTCAAACTTTGCAGAGGCGCGCTCTTTGACCATACCAACAGCTTCGGTCAGCGAGTAAAGATGCTTGCGATCAATGCCTTCAACAGCATTCTTGATACGTTTTCCAGCCATGATCAGCCCTCCACCTCAATGCCCATGGAGCGGGCAGAACCTTCAACAATGCGCATTGCAGCCTCGATGTCGCCCGCATTCAAATCAGGCATTTTCTTCTCTGCGATTTCACGAACCTGATCACGCTTCAACGTACCCGCCACTGCACGGCCTGGCTCTTTTGAACCGGACTGCAGGTTCAATGCCTTCTTGATAAAATAAGACATTGGCGGCTGCTTCATCTCGAACGTGAACGACTTGTCCGCGAAGATGGTGATTTCAACCGGTACCGGAGAACCTTTTTCCATTTCCTGCGTCTTAGCGTTGAACGCCTTGCAGAATTCCATGATGTTCAGACCACGCTGACCCAGCGCCGGACCAATTGGCGGTGAAGGGGAAGCATTGCCTGCAGGAACCTGAAGTTTCAGGTAACCTTCAATTTTCTTGGCCATATTGACTGCCTTCTGTTTTTGCCGGCGAACCGGCGGTTGCAGTTTGCGTGGTGCAATCGGGAAAGGCGGCCAGCCTCATCGATCTCCCACACGTTTAAACGGACTAAAGCTTTTCAACCTGCCCGTATTCCAAATCGACCGGAGTAGCCCGGCCAAAAATCGATACTTCCACCTTCAAACGGGCCCGTTCTTCATCGACCTCTTGCACGATTCCGTTGAAGGAAGCGAAGGGTCCATCGGACACGCGAAT